>JAYZIW010000001.1:0-2910 GCA_036165075.1 Fidelibacterota bacterium
AAGATTTTGTAAACAATCAAATTTCTCAGATTGACACATTCTTTATTTATTTAAATGATATTAATAATTCGCATAATCAATATTTGGCATCCCAAGATTCACTATATAATTATAGGTATGAACCTGAATTTGAAAGCTTTCAAAATAGTTTTATTGCAGACAGTACAACATATGTTACTTTATATGATGCTTTTCTAAATCAGTATTCTTTTCAGATAGAAAAAAATCAATGGGACCAATTATTGGGGGTGACAAATGAGTTGTCAGAACCTATTAATTTAGAAAATTTTAAGAATTCTATTAAGCAGATATGTTTAAATCGCTGGGCTGAAGGTTTGTTAGATGAACCATTGGAAAGTATTGAAAGTTTAAATATTAGTATTGTTCAAGGTGGAGAATTAGTTATTAGCCCTGCAAAGAACTTTAATGATATTGAATCTGCATGGAAAAAGAACAAAGAAGAAGTCAATGCTATTTATGAAGATGAGTTAGATATTAAATCAATTCTTAGCTATGAACTCATTAATGAATTTACCAAGCCAAACATCTTATTTGATAAAGAACTTACTGTTAGTCGACAGAAAGAAAGACTCGATAAGGTTTCTAGATTTCAGGGAACAGTACTAGCTAATGAGCTCATTGTAGACACAAATAATCGTATCACGGAAAATGTATTATTAAAATTAAAATCTCTTCAATTTGAGTCAGGTCGTCGATTAGGATATGAAAAAGCAACAGATAAGTTTCGAGAGTATCTAGGTGCTTTTTTTGTTGTTTCCATACTTTTGTTTTCGCTATTTGCATTCTTGTATATTTATCGAAATCATTATTTTAAAAATTATAAAATTTTAGTCTTAATTAGTTTGTTAATGTATGGGATAATTTTATTCGCATGGATTGTGCAGAGCTATCAACTTCCGGTATATATTATTCCAATTGCAATGGTCTCTATGTTATTAACAGTATTGCTGGACGCTTCTGTTGCAATTATGATTTCTACTATCACAATACTCTTAATATCATTATTAATTGGAAATGATTTAGATTTTGCTATTATACAATTCTTTATCTCATTTATGTCAATCTTTAGTGTTAGAAGACTAAGAAAGCGTCGTCAAATTATTATAACCATGTTATTGTTAGTTTTCTGTAGCGTCTTTGTTTTCTTTTCTGTAATGCTCTTTAAGGGGATTGATTTTTTAGATTATAATTATTCAACGGTAGGATATCTAGCACTAGCAAGTTTCCTTTGTCCTATATTATCATTTGGATTAGTTCCTTTATTTGAACCTACTTTTGGAATTACTACGGATTTATCATTAATTGAGTTATTGGACTATGATCAACCGTTATTAAAAAAATTAATGGAAGATGCTCCAGGGACACATACGCATAGTGTTAAAGTTGGAACATTAGCTGAATCGTGTGCAAACGCAGTAGGAGCTAGAGCACTGCTTTGTAGGGTTGGGGCTTACTATCATGATATTGGTAAAGTAAAAAATCCAGAATACTATGCAGAGAATCAGATAGGAGTAAATAAGCATGATTCCATTAGCCCACATATGAGCGCTAAAATTTTGAAGCAACATGTTACAGATGGTCTTGATCTTGCTGATGAATATGGCATTCCATCTATTGTAAAAGATTTTATTGCGACACATCACGCTACAAATAGGATGGAATATTTCTATCAAAAAGCACTCTCTCAATCTGATGACTCAGATACAGTAGATGAAAAAGAATTTAGATATCCTGGTCCTAAACCAACCACAAAAGAGACAGCAATAGTAATGATTGCAGAAGCAATTGAAGCCCAAGCTAATTCTATCAAAAATCCAACATTTGAAAAATTTGAAGCAATGATTGATGAGGCGATTAAAGGACGTTTACAGGATGGACAGTTAGATGAATGCCCTCTTACGATGAGCGATTTACAGAAGATTAAAGGACGTCGTGATGGTAAGGAAGGTTTATTGCCTGTGCTTTCAGGTCTTTATCATTCTCGTCCAGAATACCCTTCAAAAGAAGATGATTAATTTATCTATTAGTCAAACCCAAGATAGTTACCAATATCATTCTAAAGCAATTAAGGATTTATGCAAATTAGTATTGAATGACACTAGCTATGAATCAATATCAATAGAAATTATTTTTTGTGATGATAATCACTTGAGCAAATTGAAAATGAAATACTTTAATGAAGATGTTTTGACCGATGTGCTAGCATTTCCTATTAAGAATGATGCAGTGTTAGAATCAGAAATCTATATTAGTTATGATAGGGCATTAGCAAACAGCAAAGAGTTTGATGTATCGCTTAATAACGAGATAGTAAGATTGATTGTGCATGGATTATTACACTTATTGGGCTATAGAGATGATAATGCAGAATCAAAAAAGATTATGTTTGATAAACAAGAATCAATAGTAGAAAGCTGTAATATTAAAATAGTATGAAAACAATTGATCAAAAATTAAAGAAACTAGTAGAGCTTGTTGAGCAGTTGAGAGCACCTGATGGATGCGAATGGGATCGTAAACAGACTTCTGAAGAATTAATTCCATATTTACTCGAAGAATCTCATGAAGTAGTAGAAGCTATATTAGAAAACAAAGCTTCATTAGTCAAAGAAGAGTTAGGCGATCTATTGCTTAATATTGTCTTTCAAGCTGTCATTGCAGATGAGAAAAAAGAGTTTGATATGGATGAAGTAATAGATGGAATAAATACCAAAATTATGAAACGTCATCCACATATATTCGACACTGATAATAATAGCGGAGATTATTCTTCCAAAAAAGATTGGGAGCTAAACAAAAAAGAGCAAAAAAAAAGAGATTCTATATTAGATGGTATCCCAAATACTTTATCTCCTTTAATAGTATCACATAGATTGCAAGATAAGTCTG
>JAYZIW010000002.1:0-6110 GCA_036165075.1 Fidelibacterota bacterium
ACCATCCTGCCCTATTTAGTAAAAAAATTATAGCAAAGAATATGAATTGGATTAATAAAAAACCTAAGATATTACCAAAAAAATATTATGCAAAAGTCAGATACAGAGATAAAGACAAGGAATGTAATATTTTTTCTTTAGATAACAATTCATATCTCATTAAATTTGAGTCAAAACAAAAAGCTATCACTACAGGACAATCTATTGTCCTTTACGATAAGGAAGGGACGTGTATCGGTGGCGGTGTTATATCAAAAAGAGATATACCTTTTTTAGGACAAAATATTGAATGAATAATCAACTACATATTGGAATTTTGGCTGCAGGCAAGGGATCAAGAATGGAATCAGAACTGCCCAAGGTTTTACATCAACTAAATGGTAAAAGTTTAATTGATTATGTGCTAGATACAGCATCAGAATTAAATCCAGATTCAATAACTCTTGTAGTGGGTTTTCAGAAAGATCGTGTAAAAAATCATATACAAAACGATAATGTAAATTATGTATCTCAAGAACAACAACTAGGAACGGGTCATGCAGCGCTACAACTGGAAAATCAGCTAGAAAATCAATCAGGTCATTTATTAATATTATATGGTGATGTACCAAATATCAAATCTAGCACACTATCCCCTATAATAGATGAACATATAAAGGAAAATCGCAATGCAACTTTGATTACTGCAATGCTAGACGATCCAACAGGATATGGTCGCATTATCAGAAATCAAGATGGTGATCTATTAAAAATAGTAGAAGAAAAAGATTGCTCTGCAGATGAGAAAAAAATCAAAGAATGGAATCCAGGTATATACATTTTTAAAATTCCACAGCTTTTTAGTGAATTAAAAAGAATAAAATCTAATAATGCATCAAATGAATACTATTTAACCGATGTTATAGAGTTGATTAAAGAAAATTCTCCAGTACAAGCAAAAAAAATTGACAATCCTATGGAGGTAATAGGAATCAATACAATAAACCAATTAAATTCACTGGAAAATAGTTAAGAATGAAATATTTTCTTGATTCAGTCATTGTTATACTTTTAATCATTATTATTATTTTTGGATGGTCATTATCAAAAAGCTTCCTGGATCAGAAGGTTGTTACTAATAACTCTAATCAAAAAATAGAATCCACTCAAAAAATTAAATTATTTGAAAATTATGATAATCAAACATTGAAGGTTGGGATATTAAATGGATGTGGAGTGAGTGGAGTAGGAAATGATTTTTCTAACATATTACAAACTAAATATGGTCTCACAATTGTAAGAACTGATAATGCAGATAATTTTGACTATGAAACAACAAAAGTCATCATTATAAACGAATCGAATCCCAATATTGAAAATCTACTGACAATTTTAGGTATAAATATTAATGATAGTAATGTGGAGTTTAATAGTTCATATAATCCCCAAGAAGATATTCAAATAATCATTGGAAAAGACTACTTAGATTTTCTTAACTTGAATCAATGAAAACAAACCCACTAGTAAAACAAATTGTTAACCTCGCTGGAGAAAAAAAAGCTGAAGACTTGGTAGCGCTTAATGTATCTAAGATTACTTCCTTATCTGATTATTTTATTATTTGTTCTGCTAAAAATCTTATACAAGTAAAAGCTATTGCTGATAATATTAAAGATAACATTAAAGAAAAACCTTGGAGCACTGAAGGTTATGAAAATGCACATTGGATTATTCTTGATTATGTTGACATAGTAGTACATGTATTCTTTGAAGAAACACGTAATTATTATGACTTAGAGCGTATCTGGTTTGATGCAAAAACTGTTAAAATATCATGATTGAAAAAACATTAAAATCTTTTATAGAAGACTATTTAAAAAATAATGGTTTTACACTATCAAATTGGAATGTTTCTATTAATACAAAAGAGGGTTTTGGAGATTATTCATCGAATATTGCCTTAATTTTAGGAAAAAAAATTGGGAAAAATCCAATGGATATTGCTGAAGCAATAGTATCATCTGATAATAAAGAAAAAAATCTCTTCACGCTTTCTGCAACTAAACCTGGATTTGTTAACTTTCATATTTCCATTGATTACTACTTTGATATTATTACTAATATTTTAAATCAAGATATTAATTTTGCAAAACCACATAAACGTAATCAGTCAGCTAATGTAGAGTTTGTAAGTAGTAATCCGACTGGTCCCCTTACTGCTGGCCATGGAAGAAACACTATATTGGGTGATATGGTATCAAATATCTTATCATGGCATGGCTATGATGTGACAAGAGAATATTACTATAACAATGCAGGTAAACAAATGCGTATGCTTGGTGAATCTTCTTATGCAAAGTATGCAAATAAAATTGGTAAAGATGTACCTGTCCCAGAGAATGGATATGTTGGAGAGTATTTAGATGATATTGCAGATGAAATGATTAAAGAATTTGGGAAAGAGCTTGATGAAGATAGTATTCATTTCAGAACTTTTACAGAACAGAAAATATTTGAGAGTATCAAAAATACACTAAAAAGCTTAGGAATTGAATTTGATCTTTTTTCTCAAGAACAAAAATTCTATGACAATGGAGCAATAGATAATGTACTAGAAGCTTTAGAAAAAAAATCATTATCATATAAAAAAGATGGTGCTATCTGGTTCAAAACCACCAGCCTAGGAAAAGAAGAAGATAAGGTGTTAGTAAAAAGTACAGGTGAGCCAACTTATCGCTTGCCTGATATCGCTTATCATATAGATAAGGTAGATAGAGGTTTTGATTTAATTGTCGATATATTTGGCGCAGATCATATTGATACCTATCCAGATGTGCTGCTCGGATTAGAAGCGTTGGGCAAAAAAATAGATCATATTAAAGTGATAGTGCATCAATTTGTTACGCTAAAGAAAAATAATGAAGTTGTCAAAATGTCTACTCGTAAAGCTAATTTTATTACCTTGGACGCTCTAATAGAAGAGCTCGGCGTAGATGTAGTCCGATATTTCTTTATTATGCGAGGAGCAAGCAGTCATTTAGATTTTGATTTTGATTTAGCAAAAGATGAGTCTGAAAAAAATCCTGTCTACTATCTTCAATATGCACATGCCAGAATCTCCAATTTACTTATCCGATATAAAAATGATATAAAAGAAGATGTAGATTTAGATTTAAGCTTACTAAAAGAAAAAGATGAGGTAGTACTAATAAAAAAATTATCTGAATTTCCGACAAAGATGAATGAAATACATGATTCTTTAGAGCCAAGAAAATTAGCTACTTATCTTGAAGAAATTGCAGCATCATATCATAAGTTCTATGGTAATCATAAAGTAATTAATATTGATAATATACCATTATCATATGCACGAAAAAATCTTTGTAATGCAACACAAATTATTCTAAAAGCAGGGCTGGCTATATTAGGTATTACTGCTCCGGAAAAAATGTAAAATATCATGTCTGATATAACAAGACGCGAGTTTATTAGAAGAAGTTTAATACTTTCTGCTGGAGCATCTTTAATTATCTCTTGTGAAGATAATGATAGTGCTCCTACTACCACAATTGATACATCACCAGGAATGTTAGGTGCAGCTAGCAATACTAAAAAAGTAATTATAGTGGGTGCAGGCATGTCTGGTTTAGTCGCTGGTTATGAGCTAGCAAGAGCTGGACATGATGTAAGAATATTAGAAGCAAGAGATAGAATAGGTGGAAGAGTATTAACTATTCGCTCTCCCTTTTCTAATAATCATTTTGCAGAAGGTGGGGCAGCAAGAATAAAACCAAGTCATAACCTAACAATAGGATATGCAAATCATTTTAATCTTGATTTAGATCCATTCTATGCTACATCTGGGGACTATATCAATATGTCAAATGGTAATCGTGAAATTATTACCAATAACACCTATTTAAATACGAGCTATGGATCAGTTTTACGTAAAGAATATATGAAAATACGTGGAGGCTCTGATCTTTTACCAAATGCATTTTCTAATTCTAGCACATTAAATAACAAAATATATCTTGGAACTCCAGTCACTTCAATAGTTCAACAAAATAACAGCATAACCGTGCAAACATCAAATGGGAATCAATTTATTGCCGATAAGGTATTATGTACAGTCCCTTTAACGGTACTAAATAAAATTCAGTTTACTCCATCGCTATCTTCTGAGAAACAAACTGCAATGAACGGAGGATATCGCTATGCTCCTTCTACTAGAATTTATATGCAATTTCAAAATCGATTTTGGGAAAATGAATCATTAAGTGGATGGGGGAATACAGACATTCCTGAAGAAATCTGGCAACCGACATGGGACTTATCAGGAGATACAGGAGTTATTATGTCTTACTTACGTTGGACGCCCGCAGAAAATATGGATGCTTTGAGTGAACAGGAACGTATTGATTATGTATTAAATCGCTGGGAAAATGTCTTTCCTGGTGCAACAAATAATCTAGATAGTGGTACATCTCAATCTTGGGCTCAAGAAGAGTGGTCTAAAGGAGCATGGGCTTCCCCTACTAGCTCTCAAGATGCAGCTTTAGCTAATCATATTGGCTTAGCTGAAGGTGACATTCATTTCGCAGGTGAACATGCGTCAGATGACCGTGGTTGGATGCAAGGAGCTTTAGTTTCTGGGCTTCGCGCAGCTAATGAAATTAACACAGCAAATTAAATGTTAGTAATAGGTCATAGAGGGGCGTCTGGTTATGTCGCTGAGAATACTTTAGAATCTATTCAAAAAGCTTTGGACCTAAATGTAGATGGAATTGAAATAGATGTCCAACGCTGTGCTTCAGGAGAAATTGTAGTATTTCATGATAAAGAATTAGATCGTCTGACTAACCACAAAGGTTTAATAGAAAAAACCAATTTTGATGAATTAAGCACTATATTGATTAAAGAAAAATATAAGATACCAACCTTAGAAGAAGTGCTAAAATTAATAGATGGTAAAATATTATTAAATATTGAACTAAAAGGAGAAAATACTGCTACAGCAACTGCATCTATTCTAGAAAAACATATTAAAAAAACAAAAAATGATTTGAGAAAATTTATTGTTTCTAGTATGGATTGGGAGGAATTAACCCTTTTTAAAAATGCCAACAAACATATTCCTATTGGTATCTTAAGCAATGCGCATTTTATTTTTGAGAATAATGTTCTTGACCAAGCAAAAAATCTTAATGCTATCGCTATACATCCTAGATTATCCGTACTAAACCAAGAAATAGTTGATAAGATTCATTCTTTAGGATTATTAGTATATAGTTGGACAATTAATGAACCACAACACATAAGTAAAGCAATGCAATTAGGTGTTGATGGTATTATTACAGATTTTCCAGATCGTATTCCCAAATAAATCTTATTGCAGACAAGGGAATAATGCTTCAAAGCCACCTGTTGTTGTGTAAAACGAAGATGGTAAATAAGGACCCATAATCTCTTTTTCTTTACCAATCTGATCAACATTCTGAATTGCATGTCTAAAATCTGGTGATGCTAACATATTTCTAATTTGAATCACTGTTGCGTCTTCATCTATAGCTCCATCACCATCATCAGCCATTGGCAGCCATCCAATTCCACAATCAGGATAGGCATTTCGTGGACGGTCTTCTTTTTTACTCACTACAATTGTATACTCACCGTTTTTATTCACAGGAACTTGTTCATCAAAAAGACAGTCATTTACTCGAGTGTTTGCAAACCCTTGATTGGAACAAATGGACCAATAAATCAAATCACCTTTGGTCATTATTTCATCTCCATAATAAGTTTTTGGTGTTTTAGGTAATTTCCCTTTCAGAACAAACACTTTACCATGTTTACGATTAATAATGGTTCGTACATAATTATTATCAAGATTGGGATAAAAACCGCCAGTGCTCTTTCTAAATGATTTAGGCGGTTCTCCATTATAAATACCTAGAAGAAAATTCCTATCATATTGCAAATACCAAGTGGTTGGTATAGTTGATGGCCATGTATTGGGTTTATCAGGTTGATTTACCAGTTTTGAATATACAGTCATAGGAAGGCCTATAGCATCTATACTAATTTGTGCCATTTGATTAGCATTTAATGCATTACACGCCTCTTCTCCT
>JAYZIW010000003.1:0-8955 GCA_036165075.1 Fidelibacterota bacterium
GATTCTTGATAATATCTAATGCAGTTTGCTCATCATTATCAATTTGTAAGAGTAAATATTCTTGTAAATTCTTACATCCTACACCTTTAGGGCTTAATGTTTTCACAAATGCTAATGTATTTTCGACATCTTCCATCGTTGCATCTGTACTATCTGCAATTAATTCTAATTCAGAATCTAAGAAACCGCTATTATCTACATTAAAGATGATTTGCTGTGCTATTTTCTTTGATTTATCATCAATTTCAGATTGATCAATTTGATTGATAAGGCTATCAATGACATTTTTTTCTTCCGTGATATTTTCTAAGAATAAATCATAGCTATCTTGCTGATCGAGCCCATAACTTACATCACCCTTATCTCTAAAATCTTCTGTATTCTTTTCAATTAAGACTGGGTTCTTTTGAATTTCATTTTCTAGCTCTTTTTCAATTTCATCAAGCCCAAGCTCTAAGAAACTAGATTGAAGTATTTGTTTTGGTATTATAGACTGCTTCTGTCTAATCTTGGTAGAAAGCTTATTCATTAATCTAATCTAAATTTTTTCCCTAAATAGATTCTTCTTACTTCTTCATCATTTGCAAGTGTTTCTGCATCCCCAGATTTTAAAATTTCTCCACTATGTAACAAATATGATCTATCTGTAATAGACAATGTTTCTCTTACATTGTGGTCAGTAATTAAGACTCCTATATTTTTTTCTTTTAATGACATAATCATTTGTTGAATATCTTCTACTGCAATAGGATCTACTCCAGCGAACGGTTCATCTAAGAGCACAAAATCAGGATTAAGAGCCAAAGTGCGACATATTTCAACGCGTCTTCTCTCTCCACCAGATAGACTTGATCCTAAGCTGTTTCTCAATTTAGTGATATTGAATTGGTCTAATAATTCATCAATTAAATTATTTTGATCTATGTCTTTTGGTAATACGGTCTCTAAAACAATTTTAAGATTATTTTCTACGGTCAGTTTTCCAAAAATTGATGGTTCTTGTGCTAAATATCCAATGCCCATTCTTGCGCGCTTGTACATTGGGAGGCTTGTAATATCTGAATCGTCCAGTAAGATTGTACCTGATGAAGGTCTAATCATTCCTGTGATCATATAAAAGGTGGTTGTTTTACCTGCTCCATTAGGACCAAGCAGTCCAACAATTTCACCCTTCTTTAAATTGATATCAATATTATTGACAACATTTTTCTGGCCATATTGCTTTTTTAAATTTGTTGCACTTAATATCTTACTCATTGTTAATAGAACCTCTTGGTTTTGTAATTTTCCAATCTGTTAAATCAATATTAGATTCAAATCCCGTACCATATAATGTATCAAAATTGCCAGAAATAAAAGTTAAAGTTGCATCAGTAAAGATTTTATCAGCCTTATTATCCCATAGTAACGAATCTGTCCAAAGCTGTTGTCCATTATCTGCTGCAACTATGACATCTCCAAATGCGTCAATTCTGTTTTCTGTTTCACTGACAAATGCATAGTTTGATGTAATGAGAGATGTGTGTTCATAGTTGTCATCATACAAGTCAACATTAACATTATCTGTTAATTTTAATTCTAAATTGTCGTTATTGCGTTCTAATAGTCGTGATTTAATAAGGGCTTTAATATTTCCTTTTTCAGTTAAGGTAATTTCTACATCAGTAGAGAGTTGATCATGAATATCTTTTACAGGTGTATCAGTTTGATAAGATTTAGAACAACTGATCAATATAAAAAAGAATAGTAAATAGTACTTCATCGTAACTCAGAAAGTAGCTGATCTAGTAATTGGTCAAAATCTCCTCTCGATGCAATAAGCATATCAATTACTTCTCTTACTGCTCCTTTACCACCAGGAGTGTTTGTAACATAATGTGCGCAATTTGCCACATAATCAGGTGCATTAGGAACAGAAACAGCAAAACCAACTTTTTCTAGAATAGGGATATCAATAATATCATCACCCATAAAACAAATTTCATCATCTTGGAGATTATATTTTTTCTTTAACTCGTCATAAGAGTCAATTTTTCTAATCACGCCATTATATATATCATCAATTTGCAATTCTTCTCCTCTTGATTCTGTAGTAGCAGATTCTCTTCCAGTAATCCATGCTGTTTTAATACCAAGATTGAGTAGTCGTAGCATTACAAATCCTACACCATCTAACACATTAAAACTTTTTGATTCTTCTCCCGCAGTATCCTTAATAAGCTGCCCATCTGTAAGAATGCCATCGACATCACAGATAAGTAGTTTAATATTTGTTAAATCTTTATCCATTTTTATCTCCATGATGTAAATAAGTTTCTCTAAAAGCTAACATTGATACTAATACAGGCTCAAGCTGATCTAAAGGCCACTGTGTACTTGCATCACTCATAGCTTTATCTACATTATCATGCACTTCCATGAATATACCGTCGCAACCTGTTGCCACAGCAGAGTAGATTTGACCAGGAATGAATTGTCTATTTCCTGAAGTAGTTTCTTCAAAATTTCCAGGAATTTGTGCACTATGTGTTGCATCATAAATTACAGGAAATCCAAATTCCTTCATAATTTGAATTGAACGCATATCAGATGTCAAGCTATCATAGCCAAAAGAATTTCCTCTTTCAGTGACTAAGATATTCTTGTTGCCAGCTGAAACAACCTTATCAATAATATTTTTCACTTTATAAGGTGAAAGGAATTGTCCTTTCTTAATATTGACTACCTTACCTGTTTTTGCAGCAGCTACTAATAAATCGGTTTGTCGGCATAAAAATGCTGGAATTTGAAGCACATCTGCAACATCAGCAACACTTGCTGCTTGCTCTGGATGATGAATATCAGTTAATACAGGCACATTAAATGTACTCTTTACTTCTTCTAGTATTTTTAATCCTTCATCTAATCCATTTCCTCTAAAAGAATCAATCGATGTTCTATTTGCTTTATCAAAAGAACTTTTAAAAATGAATGGAATATCTAATTTTTCTGTAACCTTACAAATTGCCTCAGCCATTTTAAGAGTATGATCTCTATTCTCAATAACACAAGGTCCACCAATAAATGGAATCTTTTCATCACCAAACATAACATTTTCACAATTCACTTTATTTTGCGCCATTTTTTTGCTCCTTTAATGATGCTTTGACAAATTCTCTAAATAACGGGTGCGCTTTATCTAATCTGCTTTTTAATTCTGGATGAAATTGACAACCTACAAACCATGGATGATCAGCAAGCTCTACAATTTCTACTACACCTAAATTCTTATTTATACCAGAAAATATAAGTCCATTTGCTTCCATCTTTTTAACAAATTTATTATTGACTTCCCATCTGTGACGATGACGTTCTGAAATAGTGTTCTTCTTATAAATTTTTGAAGCTTTTGTTTTTGGAAGTATATCGCAACTATAAGAACCTAATCGCATCGTTCCTCCCTTAATTTTGATGGCTTTTTGAGATTCCATCAAATCAATAACTGGATTCGGAGATTTACTATCAAACTCTGTACTATTGGCATTTTTAATACCACAAACATGTCTTGCGAAATCAATAACAACGCACTGCAATCCTAAACAGATTCCTAAAAATGGAACATTATTCTCTCTAGCAAACTTTGAAGTTAGTATCTTCCCTTCTGCTCCCCTAGATCCAAAACCTCCTGGTATTAAAATACCATCAATACCATCAAAAGCCTTTTTAGCGCTCTTGTCATCTTTAATTTTTTCGGTATTAACCCATACCACTTCTACTTTTGTATTATTTTCTACTCCAGCATGAATAAATGACTCTGTAATACTCTTATATGCATCATGCAGCTCTGTATATTTACCACACATTGCAATCTTCACGCTATGATCTGGATTTTTATATGTATCAACAAAGTTTTCTAGTTTTTTAATAGATGGTTTATTTTTTAACTGAAATCGATCGCATATCATTTTCGTAATATTTTGCTCTTCTAATAACAGCGGTACCTCATAAATACTTGATACGTCTTTATTCTCAATAACATAGTCAGACTTAACATTACAGAATAATGCCAACTTATCTTTAATCTCTTTATTGATTCCATGCGATGTTCTACAAAAAATAAAATCTGGGGATAAACCAATCTCTCTTAATTTCATCACAGAATGTTGTGTTGGTTTTGTTTTGATCTCACCACTTGCAAAAATATGTGGTAATAATGTGACATGAATAATAAGTGAATTAAAATAACCTACATCTAAAGAAAATTGCCTGATTGCTTCTAAGAAAGGTAAACTTTCAATATCACCAACTGTTCCACCTACCTCGCAAATAACTACATCATATTTTTTGCTATCTGCTAAGTTATTAATACGTTGTTTGATTTCATCTGTCACATGAGGAATCACTTGGACTGTTTCGCCTAGATATCCTCCAGAGCGCTCTTTATCTAAAACAGTACTATAAATTTGTCCTGAAGTTGCATTATTGTCTTTTGACATGTTCTCATCAATAAATCGTTCATAATGTCCTAAATCTAAATCAGTTTCAGATCCGTCATCTAACACAAATACCTCACCATGTTGATAAGGATTCATTGTTCCTGGATCAACATTTAGATAAGGGTCTAATTTTAGAATATTTACTTTTAATCCAGCGCTTTTAAGAAGATAGCCGATTGAAGAAGCAGAGATACCTTTTCCAAGACCGGACATTACCCCGCCAAGTACAAATATAAATTTCGTTTTAGATTTCATAATATTTCAAATCTTCTTTGACATCAATACTTCTATGCTGAAAGTCACTAATTAATAGTTTAATTGCAATATTATTATCCAAGGCTCTTAATTGCTCCAACTTCCACTTTTTTTCATTCTCTGACTGCTCCAAATTGGTAAATTTTTCCAGTGTTTTTTTTCGATATGCATAGATACCAATATGGCGGAAATATTGCACAGTTTTATTATCAATGGTTCTTTCAAAGTTATGTGCATTATTATCTGCATCTAAAGACACCTTTACTACATTTGGGTTTTCTAAATCATCATTGCTTAAATCAGTTGATGCAATAGAAGCCATTTCAACTTGAGGATCATCAAATAATTTGATAAGATTATCAATTAGTGCTGCATCAATATTCGGTTCATCTCCTTGAATATTAATCACAACATCACAATTAAACTTCCCTGCAACTTCTGCCACTCTATCTGTTCCAGATTCATGTCCTTTTGATGTCAAAATTGTTTCCGAATCTTTATTGAGATGAGATAATGTTTCCATTGAATCAATAGCGATTACCAAATGGCTCAGCAATTTTGATTCTTTAGCATTATCATACACATGCTGAATAACAGACTTTCCGTTGAGAGGGTGGACAATCTTTTTTGGAAATCTAGTGGAATTTAATCGACCAGGAATAACACCTAAATTCACTGGCTTTCCTTCTTAACAACCAAAGGAACTTCAATATAATCTTTAGATGATTTTGGACTATTATCAATTACGGACTCTTTAGGCAAAGAATCTTCGAAAGTATCTTCTCGCAATGAGCTTTTCATATCGTGCACATTAACTAACTCATCTACATTTTCTGTATCTATCTCATTTAATAGATCCATATAATCCAAAATATTATTCATATCTTCAGTATGATTAGCTAATTCTTCTTTTGATAGAGAAAGTCGTGAAAGTGATGCTATTTTTTCAACTTCTTTTTGCGATACTTTTTGTTTTTTTGACATAGTAAAATTATTTAAATGAATTTATAAGATAAGTATCTATTCATCAAGGAAAAGCACGATGAGGAATACTACAGAAACAAGGTTAAGATTTATGTTTTTCAGTTAAAGCAATTTCATCAACTCTTCCTTGAAAATGCCCATTATAAATATTATCAGCCATCCATTCTTTTTCAATTTCAATCTCTTCTAATAGTAGATTTTTCCACCAATATCTATTTTCTGGATCCCAACGATATTTTCTCGATTTTAAGATATCTTTTGTTTCAAAAGGACTATTTAATGCAGCAATCTTATAGGTAGGCTTTCCTGCATTAACTAATAATTCTAGTGATGCCTTATCTAATCCTTCAACATCATGTGTCACGAGATGAATTAGTGCATCTACATCAGACATAGCACGATGAGATTCATAATAAAAACCATGCCAAATACATAAAATCTCCTGTCCTCTAGCTCCAAATCCTCGTTCTGGCCAATTAATATCATTTACAGAGCATACCCATACTTTATCCTGTGAAAGCGGCAAATATCGATCCATAAATGCACGATCAAAACTAGCATTATGTGCTACAATAATATCAGCATTACTGATAACATGAGATACTGATTCCCAATCCAGAGAGTGTCCTGCCACAATTTCATTAGTAATACCTGTAATTCTGGTAACTTCTGGATCAATATCTTCTTCTGGATCATTGAATGATTCATATTCATCTATAATACCTAGCAATTCTCCATTATTTTTATCAATCGCAGTTAACTTGCCAGCAAATTCTATAATCTTACATGTTTCTTTATTAAGACCTGTTGTTTCAAGGTCTAAAAAACATACCTTAATAGCATTATCATTATGATAATCATCAGGCAAATCTGTGAAACTTTCGCCTTTGAACTTATAGAGTTCAATTTTTTGATTATCACTAATAACTTTATTGAGAAATGTCATAATATTACTGACGAGGGATTTGTTCATCCATCATTGCCGCATGATATACAAATGATGCAACAATGACTGCATTTTTCTTTAAGTCTTCTATTGGTAATGTATCATAAAAATCTAAATTGGTATGTCCGCCTGTTCCTCCAACTCTATCTTGTAAAAATTGGAAAGCTGGAAGACCTACACGATGAAATGGAATATGATCAGTACTACCAACAGATTGTGGGGAGACTGTTGTCATACCCAAATCATTGAAAGGTTTTGTCCAGGCAGAAAATACATCATACGCATTTTCATTCCCTTGAAGATAAATTCCACGATATAATCCTGGACCATAATCTTGATTAAAGTATACTGAAAATTTTTCATAATCAGGTTTTGGGTTGTCTTCATTGCCAAAGTGTTTTTCTACATACTTTTTTGATCCCCATAATCCCTGTTCTTCGCCACTCCATAGTGCAATACGAATGGTTCTTCTTGGCTGTACACCCATTTCCTTTAAAATACGTACCGCTTCTAACATGACAGCAACACCTGATGTATTATCACTTGCATTGGGACTTGCATGCCACGTGTCAAAATGTGCTCCAAGCATTACCACTTCATCTTTTAAGTCTGATCCTGGAATTTCAGCGATGATATTTCTGGCTTCTCTTCTTTGATTCCCGATAGTCGTTCTTACATCAACTTCAATTTTCACAGGGATACCACGCTCAAGAATGCGATACATGCGATTGTAATGTTCTGGAGTAACTGCGATTACTGGTAAATGATTTATTGTATCTTTCTTCTCATATACATCTTTCTTTGCTCCTGGTCTAGCAAATCCTCTTACTGCTGCTAACCAACCACTACGAGACTCTAAAATAACTGATACGCCCTCCTTTTTAAAGAACGCATTGCGCTCTACGCTACTAATACGTTTTTCTGAAGAACTGCTTTGATTATTTCCTGATGTACGAGGTTTTCTTGGACCTTCTTTTTCTTTCAATTCTTCATCGCTCCACGGTTTTACTCCATATCGAAATCTATCCAAATTAATAGTAGGCGGAGGAGTAGACAGCACAGCTTTCCCTCTTAGCTTACCTTTATATTTTTTTAAATCTGATTTGGTTCGAATATCTGCAATTACTGTATCTAATTTTTTCCTTCCCATTGTTCCAGGTGTATGTGCAATAGGATATCCCAGCATCGGTTGATAATCTGGTTCTAATAAATGAAGACTAAAATAAGTATTGTCCCAACTCACACCGTAATCCATAAAAGATTCAATTTGTACATTCTCGAGACCAATATTGTTTAAATGTTCTATCGCCCATTCTTGTGCACGATACATATCATTAGAATTTGTTAGACGAGCACCTAATACATCTGTCATATAAGAAAGTGTATTTGGTAGATCTGAATGATTGAGTCCTTCTTCACGAATTTGTGACACTATATCAGTATCAACAGAGTATTCTTGTGCAAAAAGAATACTAGAAAAAATAATTAATGTTATAAATCTCATACTATTTAACCTTCCAAGTATTTTAAATAATGTAATAATTCAATCTACAAAACAAAAAAGCCTCTATAAAGAGGCTTTTTCTAATGTCGGGGTGGCAGGATTTGAACCTGCGACCCCCTGCTCCCAAATAAGTTAGAAACAGACAATCTTTCGTCTATAACATAGTATTCTAAACTACCACTATGTTCATATTATGTAACTAATCTATGCTATACCCCTCTCCATAAGTGTTATGTATCAATCGTCTTGGTCAGGGTCAAGCCAAGAGGGGGGTTTAAAAAAACATAAAAAGAAAAGGGGACCAAATACCCAAGGTAGTACAGCAATTCCCATACCAAGAATAATTAAAACGAAGAAATGGAAGAAAGTTTTGTCAAAATAATTACTGATTCTCTTTTTCATAACTAAATATAAGGAATAACTATTGGAATAATAAGATGAGGATTAATGTTGATAAAGTTTGAAAGATGTATTTTCTCTGAAAAGAAATATACCAACAAAACTACCAAGCCATACTGCAAGTAGGAGAACTTGATACCATGTTGCAATATACACTTTATACCTTGCAAAACCAGCAGCACCAGCAGCATCAGAAAATCCAGCCTCTTTCAACTGGATAAGCACCGATAAGTTCGGATAAGTTGCACCAAATGTAATCCACATAATAAAGGACATAAGAAAAATAAGCAGAAATACTTTTTGTGTAGTGTTCATAACTACTTGAGGCAAATCTCGAAAATCGTTCATAACTAAATATAAGGAATAAATATGAGTAAAGAAAAAAACCTAAA
>JAYZIW010000004.1:0-6836 GCA_036165075.1 Fidelibacterota bacterium
TAAGAATTATCTAGCGTTTTTTGATGCTCTTCAGGAGTATAAGTTTTCATTGTTAAAGCATGAATTTCACCATGCATATATTCATCAAGTGTCTTATAAACTAATTGATGTCTTTCAATTAAACTCATTCCTTCAAAGTCTGAACTGATTAATGTCATGCTTAGATGAAAATTTCCATCAAATGTAGCATGATTCTCATGTTGAGCAGTGTAATCATAGACGTCAATAGAGTCGACGGTGATTACTTCAGATATTTTTTTAGAAATTATGTTCTGTAATTCTTCAAGCTTCATTGTAAATTCGCATTATGATATCTGAATTTAATTCAAAAATCATAAAAAGCTTATGTCTTTTAGTCTTTTTGCAGGCTTGTGCATATTTTAATACGTTTTATAACGCAGAAGAACATTATAGTATTGCCGAAGAAATAAGAATTCAGAGCCTTGGGAGTTCGCTGCCAGCAAGGGCAGTTCAAGAATATGGAAAGGCTATTGAGAAATCTGATAAAGTGTTAAGCGATTATAGCGATAGCGATTATGTTAAAGATGCTATGCTATTAAAAGGAAAATCGCATTTTTTTAGACGAGAATATGATAGTGCAAAAGAGGCATTTATCAGTCTACAAGATTCTGAGGAGTTATTTTTTGTTAATGAAACAAAATATTGGTTAGCGTTGTGCAAATGGAAGGACTTGAAGTCCCAACCAGCAATTAATGATTTGAAGAACTTGCTTACAGAAACCGATTCAGAAGATTTGCAATCACGCATTTATCTAACACTAGGAGAAATATATCTTGAGAATGAGGACTCTGATAGTGCATTTTATCACCTAAATTTAGGAGCAGAAACTAGCAAAGATCGTTTCACCAGAGAGCAAATCTATTTTCAGATTGCAGAATTATCTTATGAGAAGGAAATATACGAACAAGCTCTAGATAGTTATCAAAAAGTGCTTAATAATAGCATATCAATTAATCGGATTCGTGAATCAAATCTAAAAATTATTCAAACTTATCGCTTATTAGGCGATATTGAGCAGTCTAAAAGTAGAATTGAAAGGTTGCTGTTGAACGAAGATTTTTCGTCAATAAAGTCTGATTTAAGGTTGGAATTAATTAAGATAGAATTGGATCAAGGAAATATAGATTTTTCCATTGAAAGTTTAGATAGAATTGCACAGGATTATCCAAATACTAAAGTTGCAATTGAAGCCTATTATATTCTTTCTAAACTATACCTAGAGAGTCCAAACTTAGATTTTGAAAAATCTAACTTCTTTATGAATGAAGCCATGAAACAAAATGCTAACTCGAGTCATAAAGTTTTAATCTCAAATAAGCGTGAATCGGTCTCAAAATTGATTGAATTAGATATAACCTTAAAAGAGGAAGGAGATATTGAGAAGTCTAGCATTTTATATAGAATGGGAGAGATATTAGCATTTGATTTAGGAAACCTAAACGATTCGATTACTTATTTTGAAGATATTGCTAACAACTATCAGAAATCTGCTATTTTTTCATCAGCAACATTTGCACTTTATTCTATACATAGCACGCTGAATGATAGTCGAGAAAAAGAATATAGGGAGTTGATATTAAATTCATATCCTGACTCAGATTTTGCAAAATTTATTATAAAGGATCAAAATTTAAATACATCACATAGACCATCTGAGATGTTGCTAGAAGCAGAAAGTTTATGGTCTGAAAATTCAGAAAAATCTCTTAAGGTGTATAGAAATATTCTAAATACAGACTCTTCTACAGAATCATCTAATATCGCAGCATATTTCTTAGGATATTACTATGACTATGAACTTTCAGATGCTGACAGCGCAATTGTATACTATCAATGGCTGGTTGATAAACACCCAAGCTCTAAGCAGGGTCAGTTAGCTCAAAGACGGTTAGAGAGCTTAAATGTTCAGTAATGTAAGAGCAAAATTACTATCTCTAAAATTTAGAGCAATTCGTCGTACAGTAATTTCTTTATTTGCAAAATGGCCAAAAGACTTAGAAAGAGCGATTATTATAGGAGATAATCTAAACCACTTGCTAATGAATTCTCCTTTTAGATATTTTTTTAAATTCAAGATTCCAGTCAATATAGATACAAAATTGTACGATCTTTCTTTTCCATCGCCTTTAATCGCTGCGTCTTTTAAAGATGATGTGAGTTCGCTATATCAGTGGCAATTGATGGGATTAGGCGGTATGACATACAAAACAGTCCTGAAAAGCCCTTCAGATGGCAATAAAAGGCCTAGAATACAAGAAATTAAATATAATGGAGACTATGGATTACTCAATTCACTTGGACTTCCGACAAAAGGAGTAGAATATTTTGTTAATCATTTAGAAAATAAAAAACTTTTATCATTTAATAGACCAATCGGTATCAGTATCGGAGGAAATAGTGAAGAAGAATATTTAGAAGTATTTAGGTCCGTTCATTCTAAGGTAGCTAGCTCCTCGTTCAATCAGTTTTTCTATGAGATAAATATTAGTTGTCCCAACACAGATGATGGGAAATGTTTGAGCGATGATATTCAAGGCTTATCAGCATTGCTAAATAATATGAGGGCATCATGCTCTAATGTTATTATTGTTAAAGTTTCTCCCGATAGCACAAAAGAAAATATATTGGAAATCTGTGAAGCGCTATCTGTCGTTGAGAAATGCGCAATCAATTTAGGAAATACAAAATACATTACTGCCGAATCTGTAGGACTTAATCAGAAGACTTTCTCTAAAGAGGGTGGTGGACTAAGTGGTTCTGGATTATTTGAAACGACACTCAAGCATGTTGAGTTAGTATCATCTCGTTTTAATATTCCTATTATTGCAACAGGAGGTATTTCAAGCTATAATGATGTGCAAGCAGTTTTGGATAAAGGTGCTACGTTAGCAGGTATGGCTAGCCAACTAGTGATAGATCCATTTCAGATTCCTTTAATTAATAGTAAATTATCAAATGAAAACTAATATAATATTCGCATTAATTATAGTTGGTATTATAGGTTGTGGTCCAAGTATAGCGTACGGCGATTATGTTAACTCTAATGGTATGAGTCGCAAGGAAATTGAGGCAATAAAGAACCATCCCAGAGTCCAGATAGGTATTGCATCTTATTATGGAAGTAAATTTCATAAAAAACGTACAGCAAATGGTGAGATTTTTAATATGTACAAAGTAAGTGCAGCTCACAAAACGCTTCCGTTAGGTACAAAAGTAAGGGTTATTAATTTAAAAAATGGAAGATCGTTAACTATGAAAATTAATGATAGAGGTCCTTATGTTAAGGGGCGAGTTATTGATCTTTCATATAAGGCAGCACAAAAATTAGGGTTTGTAAATCAAGGGACTACAAAAGTAAGAATTGAAGTTTTAAGGCTTGGCGATAATAAGTATCATAAATGAAAAATATTCTTTGCATCGTTAATCCTGTAAGCGGTTTAAAGAAATCACTTAAAGTATATCATGAACTTAAGAATGTTATCCAAAATCATGGGTTTTCTCCTAAATTATTACAGACTGAATATGCTGGTCATGCAAAGCAATATGTATCAGAATTAACACCAAATCAATTTAATCGCATTTTGATATTTGGTGGAGATGGTACAGTAAATGAAGTAGTAAATGGATTGTATCAATCCGATTTATGTTCATCGTTTCCTATTGGTGTTATTCCTACTGGATCAGGCAATTCTGTTGTGCATGATATAGATTGCTTAGACTATAATGTTGCCTTAGAAAGAGCTTTATCTGATAATATTCGGTTAATGGACGTTAATAAAGCTATCTTTGACAATGAAGTAAGGTTGAGTGTTAGCGTGATAGGATGGGGAATATTTTCATTTGGTAATGTGTTAGCAGACCAATTAAGATTTTTAGGTACAATTAGGTACGACGTGGCTTCTATCATAAAATTGCTAGAAAAGAAGATTTATAATGCATCAATTTCTATTGATGGTGAATCATCTGATCTTTCTTGCGCTTTTATAGTTGGATGCAATAGTATTCATACAGGGAAAGGAATGAAGATAGCTCCTAGAGGCGGTTTTTATGACGGTGTCATGGATATGGCAATTGTAAAAGAGGATATAAGTCGATTGCAATTACTGACAATATTTAAAAAAGTGTATACAGGAGAACATATTGATTTGCCATACGTTCATATGAGTCAAATACAATCGTTCTCTATTGATGCGTTAGAAGATTCATATTTTAATGTTGATGGGGAAACTATTAAGAGTAGAAAAGTTGTTGCAGAAATCCTTCCAGAGACAATTAAGCTTTTGGTATAATTATAAACTTTGATTAGTTTGCCCTAATGAGTGCTCTAAAATCAAGATTAGCTATAGGATTAACAGGATTTCCTCTCGTTGTTTTAGCCATACTGAATGGAGGATGGATCTTTAGTATTATCATAATATTAGCTGCTACAATTGCATTTAAAGAGTTCCTAGCTTTGAAATTGTCAGATGATAACCCAATATTGTGGTTGATATTTGGATGTGCGTATGTATTAGGGTCTTTATTTTGTTTGCTGGTATTGAGGGAGATTGATACATTATTAGGGTCTTATTTTACGGTACTCTTATTTGCTGGTGTATCAGTTAATGATTCTTTTTCTTATATCTTTGGTAAATGGATTGGGGGCAAGAAAATAGCACCATCAATGAGTCCAAATAAAACCTATGCAGGTCTCATTGGAGGATTGATAAGTTCAATAGCTTTCATATGTCTATTTGATAAATTTGTGTTTGGCTTAACTTTTGTCGATAAATGTGTTTTTGTCTTCATTTTGAATATTATTGGATTTTTAGGAGATATTTTTGAATCTTCATTGAAGCGTAGAGCACAAATAAAAGATTCTTCTCGTCTATTAATGGGGCACGGAGGAATGTTAGATAGATTAGACTCTTTAATATTGACAACTCCGGTCACATTGTTTTATGTTATTGCGTATTATTTATGAGTAAAAAAATTAAATCTATATTAGCAACCGATTGTGGAAGTACCACGACTAAAGCTATTCTCATTGAATGGAAAGAAGATCGATATAAGCTTACTTTTAGAGGCGAAGCTCCTACAACAGTTGAAGCTCCTTTCGAAGATGTGACTAAAGGTGTATTAAATGCCGTAATGGAAGTTGAAGAGCTTTCTGGTAGAACTATTCTTAATGGAGACCAAATTATTACTCCGGATAATGGAGAAAAAGGTGTCGATATTTATGTTTCTACAAGTTCTGCTGGCGGAGGATTACAAATGATGGTAGCTGGTGTAGTAAAATCTATGTCAGGAGAAAGCGCAGAAAGGGCTGCATTGGGTGCAGGATCAATCGTAATGGACGTTCTCGCGTCAAATGATGGTAGGTTACCGCACGAAAAGATTACACGTATCAGACAATTAAGACCCGATATGATATTATTATCTGGTGGAACTGATGGTGGAACGACTACTCATGTCATGGAATTAGCTGAAATTTTAGCAGCAGCCAATCCACGACCTCGCTTAGGACAGAATTATAAATTACCTGTAATCTATGCAGGAAATAATAAAGCGCAAGATTCTATTAGAGATACACTTGGAGAGATTTCTGATTTAGATATTGTAGATAATATTAGACCAGTATTAGAACAGGAAAATCTTGAGCCTTCTCGAGATAAAATTCATGATTTATTTATGGAGCATGTCATGGCTCAAGCGCCAGGATATAAGAAATTAATGTCCTGGACAGATGCTCCAATTATGCCAACACCTGGGGCAGTAGGTTCATTGATTGAAATGATTGCTAAAAAAGAAGGTATTTCTGTTGTAGGTGTCGATATTGGCGGTGCAACAACAGATATTTTTTCTGTATTTGAAGAAAAATTTAATCGTACAGTAAGTGCAAATCTTGGAATGAGTTATTCTATATGTAATGTCTTAGCTGAATCAGGCTTAGATAATGTACTAAGATGGGTGCCTTTTGATATTGATCGTAGTGAACTAACCAACCGTATTGGTAATAAAATGATTCGCCCAACTACAGTGCCACAATCTCTTGAAGAATTGGTTATTGAGCAAGCAATTGCTAGAGAAGCATTGAGATTATCTTTTATCCAACATAAGGCATTTGCAACAAGCCTTAAAGGAGTGCAATCTGAACGTACGATATCCGATGCATTTGAACAGTCATCTAGCGGTCAATCTTTAGTTAATATGATGGATCTAGATTTATTAGTAGGATCAGGAGGGGTGCTTTCACATGCTCCACGTCGAGAACAGTCTGCTAGAATGTTGATTGATGCGTTTATGCCAGAAGGTATCACGCAATTAGCGGTAGATTCTATTTTTATGATGCCACAATTAGGAGTGCTTGCAAATATTGATAAAGAAGAACTAAAAGATGATGCAAGCCAAGCAGCACTAGAGGTGTTTGATAATGATTGCTTAATTAGACTTGGAACATGTATTTCTCCAGTTGGAAATGCAAAACCTCAATCTAAGATGGCTGATGTAGTGATGTCCTTTAAAGATGGATCATCAAAAACAATTGAGATTATCGAAGGGTCTATTGAAATGCTTGAAGTGCCATATGAAGAAGTAAAAGTTACTATTACACCATCAAGGGGAATTGATGTTGGTGCTGGCAAAGGAGAAATATTAGATTCAGTGATTTATGGAGGAGTAGTTGGATTAATCTTTGATGGAAGAAATCGACCAATTACACTATCTAAAGATTCATCGGAACGTATTGATAGTTTATTGAACTGGTCAAATGCAGTAGATGAATATCCTAAAGGAGATTTATTTTAATGGCACATTCATATACACCAGGATTAAAA
>JAYZIW010000005.1:0-22220 GCA_036165075.1 Fidelibacterota bacterium
TTTTAGAAATTTTAGTAGGATTTTTGCAAGCATATGTGTTTGCTTTATTAACAGCTGTTTTTATAGGAATGGCTGTAAACGTTCATCATTAAAAAAAGGAGAAAAAAATGGGAGCAGGTTTAGCAGCAATTGGTGCCGGAATCGGTATTGGTTTAATTGGTATGGGAGTTGCGCAAGCGATTGCAAGACAACCAGAAGCCGCAGGAGAAATAAGAGGACAAACCTTTATTTTAGCTATCTTGGTAGAAGGAGCAGCTATTCTATTAGGTTTATTATCTCTTTTCTTAGGCTAATATAAAATAGAAAGGAAATTATGAATAATCCATTATTTGTAGTCAGTCCAGGTTTATATATCTGGTCATTAGTGATATTTTTATTGGTATTGCTTATTCTGAAAAAATATGCATGGACACCTTTACTTGATTTTCTTGATCAGAGAGAAAAAGAAATTGCTGATTCTTTAGCAATGGCAGAGAGTGCTAAGGCTGATCTTGAAAAGGTTAAAGAAGAGTCTAAAGAAATTCTTAATCAAGCAAAAAACCAAGGAAAATCTATTGTTAGTGACAGTAAACAAAAAGCTGAAGATGCTGGAAACAAGATTCTTAATGACGCTAAAGCAAAGTCAGATGAATTTCTTGTTGAAGCAAAGTCTAAGATTGATCTGGAGAAAAAGAGAGCAATTAAGGAAATTAAAGAAGAGGTAGTTGATCTCAGTCTTGATTTAGCATCTCAAGTATTGCAAAGGAATGTTAAAGATGATGATAATAATCAATTTGTACAATCATCACTTAAAGCAATGAAAAAAGATGAAGCAAAATCATAAAAAGATAAAAATATATTCTGAATCATTATGTGCTTCAGCAAATACTTTTGAGAATTTCCAAAGTATCAAAGGATCATTGGAAGATTTAATTGTTCTATCTAAGCAAGATCTAACTATTAATACATTCTTAAAATCTAAACTAATTGATTCAAGTCAGAAAATGGATATTTTCAGAAAAGCTTTTGATGAGGCTTTTAATAAAGAATTATTAGATATCTTACTGGTAATGATCGAAAATGATGATATGAGTTTATTAGTAGAAGTAAATAAGGGTTTCGTCGCTTTAGCAAAGAAAAAACTTAATATCGCATATGTTGAAGTGACATCTCCATTTACCATGGATATAGAAGATCGAGATAGCTTAGTAAAAGAGTTAAGTGATATTACTAATAAAAAGATTAATATTAATTTCTCCGTTAATAAGGAATTGATTGGGGGATTAAAAATTAAAATGGATGACATGCTATTTGATAGCAGTCTAAAAACAAAATTAGAAAACGCAAAATCAAAATTAATAGGGGTATAAATGGATATTAAAACTAATCAAATCGGTGATTTATTACGCGACCAAATAAAAAATATTGACAATAATGTCGATGTTAATGAAGTGGGTGAGGTTCTAGAAATTGGAGATGGAGTTGCTAGAACTAGCGGTTTAGGAAACGTAATGAGTTCTGAGTTAGTCGAATTTCCAAATAATGTTTTTGGTATGGCACTGAACTTAGAAGAAGAAAATGTCGGTGTTGTACTTTTTGGAGATAGCAGTCTTGTAAAAGAAGGCGATACTGTGAAAAGAACAGGAAAAGTAGTAGAAGTTCCTGTAGGAAAAGAATTATTAGGTCGAGTAGTAAACCCTTTAGGGGTTCCAATGGATGGAAAAGGTCCAATTAATTCAAAACATTCTTTACCAATTGAAAGAAAAGCATTGGGAGTAATGCAAAGATTTCCAGTAAAAGAACCATTACAAACAGGGTTAAAATCAATTGATAGCATGATTCCAATTGGTCGAGGTCAAAGAGAATTAATTATTGGAGATAGACAGACAGGAAAATCTGCTATTGCTACAGATACTATTATTAATCAAAAATCTACTCATAGTGGTGATAGTCCAGTTTATTGTGTATATGTTGCAATTGGTCAGAAAGCATCTACAGTTGCAAAATTAGTTGGTGAGCTTGAAGCGAATGGAGCTATGGAATATACTACAGTAGTAGTTGCAAATGCGTCTGATCCTGCTCCATTACAATATATTGCTCCATACTCTGGATGTGCAATGGGAGAATATTATAGAGATAATAGTATGCATAGTCTTATTGTTTATGATGATTTATCTAAACAGGCTACCGCTTATAGACAAATGTCATTGGTATTAAGACGTCCTCCAGGTAGAGAGGCTTTTCCTGGAGATGTATTCTATTTGCATAGCAGACTTTTAGAAAGATCTTCAAAATTATCTGAAGATTTAGGTTCAGGTTCATTGACTGCATTGCCAGTGATTGAAACTCAAGAAGGAGATGTATCAGCATATATTCCAACAAATGTGATTTCTATTACTGATGGGCAGATATACTTAGATACTAACTTATTTAATGGTGGGGTTAGACCTGCAGTAGACGTAGGACTATCAGTATCTAGAGTTGGAGGAAGTGCACAAATTAAAGCGATGAAGAAAATTGCTGGTAAATTAAGGTTAGATTTAGCACAATTCAGGGAATTAGAAGCTTTTGCAAAATTTGCCTCTGATTTAGATGAAGCTACAGCTGCACAAATTACTAGAGGTCGTCGCATGGTAGAGATATTAAAACAAAATCAATATGTACCAATGGCTACAGCTAGTCAAGTTATTATCATCTATGCTGCAAGTCAGGGATATCTTGATGATGTAGAGCTTGAGTCTGTTAAAGAGTTTGAAATTGGTTTACTAGAGCACTTTACATCTAAAGCTCCAGAATGTATTAAAGAGATTGATGATACAGGAGATATTGGAGATAAATTAGCTGATAAAATGAATAAAAAAATTGAGGAGTTTAAAAAGAGCTTCTAATATGGCAAATCTTAAAAATCTTCAAGAACGTATTAAGTCTGTAAGTAGTATCCAACAGGTTACTAAAGCTATGAAAATGGTTGCTGCAGCTAAAGTAAAGAAGGCACAGGAAAAGATGGAAATTTCCAGACCATATTCAAAAAATACACAAGATTTAATTTGTAGAATATTACCACAAGTTTCTAACTCAAGCATTTCCTTAGTTGAGAAGAGAGATGTAAAGAATAAAGGAATGATTATCATTACAAGCGATAGAGGTTTTGCAGGATCATTCAATTCTAGCGTAATCAGATTAGCTGAAAAGGAAATTGAGAAATTTGGTAAAAATAAAGTACAGTTATTTTGCTTAGGCAAGAAAGCTTCCGAGTATTTTACTAAGAGAGATTATAATGTTATAGAATCTTTTTATGATTTTTGGAAAGATATGACATTTGATACAGCGTCAGACATTTCTAAAACCTTTATTAAGGCTTTTACAGATTTAGAAGTAGATGAAGTGCATGTGATTTATAATCGATTTAGAACTTTAGCATCACAAGACCTTATGATGGAAAAGGTGTTGCCAATTGATTTTACTGAAGATTATAATGTCAAAAATTATAATTATGATTATGAACCAAATCAGGAAAGTATTGTGAATACATTACTACCAAAACATTTAAAGGTACAAATGTGGCAACAAATGTTAGAATCTTATAGTAGTGAAGAGGCTGCTAGAATGATTGCAATGGATAATGCGACAGAAAATGCAAAAGAAATTATTAAAGAATTAAAACTAGAATTTAACAAAGCGCGTCAAGCTGCGATTACTACAGAAATGTTAGAGATTGTTGGTGGAGCAGAGGCGCTAGTCGATTAAGGGGACATAAAATGAATAATGAAGGTAAGATATTACAAATAACTGGTGCGGTAGTTGATGTAAAATTCAATGAAGGGCATTTGCCAAAAATTATGAATGCTTTAAGCATCAAAAGAGAAGATGGATCAGACTTAGTATTAGAAACTGCACAGCATTTAGGTGAAGGTGTTGTTAGAACAATTGCTATGGATTCTACAGATGGTCTTGTAAGAGGTGAAAAAGTTTCAGATTTGGGCGAACCAATTTCTGTTCCTGTTGGAGAGAAAACATTAGGTAGAATGTTTGATGTGCTTGGAAATCCAATTGATCAAAAAGGTGAAGTAAATAATAGCAAAACATCTCCAATTCATCGATCTGCACCTGCACAAGAAGATTTAACAACAACATCTGAAATGTTTGAAACGGGAATTAAAGTTGTTGATTTGATGGAGCCTTATACCAGAGGAGGAAAGACAGGTTTGTTTGGTGGAGCTGGAGTTGGAAAAACAGTTTTAATTCAAGAGCTTATTAGAAATATTGCTACCGAACATGGTGGATTCTCTGTTTTTGCTGGAGTAGGTGAAAGAACTAGAGAAGGAAATGATTTATATGCTGAAATGACAGAGTCAGGCGTGATTGATAAAACAGCACTTGTTTTTGGACAAATGAATGAACCTCCTGGTGCAAGATTGAGAGTCGGTTTAAGTGCATTGACAATGGCTGAATATTTTCGTGATGATGAAGGTAAAGATGTTCTATTATTTGTTGATAATATATTCAGATTCACTCAGGCTGGTTCAGAAGTGTCAGCATTATTGGGAAGAATGCCTTCAGCGGTAGGATACCAACCTACATTATCAACAGAGATGGGTGATTTACAGGAAAGAATTACATCTACTAAAAAAGGATCCATTACATCTGTACAAGCAATTTATGTACCAGCAGATGACTTAACCGATCCAGCTCCTGCAACAGCATTTGCACATTTAGATGCAACTTCAGTTTTAGAAAGAAAGATTGCTGAGCTAGGTATTTATCCTGCGATTGATCCTCTTACTTCAACATCTAGAATCTTAGATCCAAGAGTGGTTGGGGATAGGCACTATAATGTTGCACGATCTGTACAAACAACATTGCAGCAATATAAAGACCTACAAGATATTATTGCTATTCTTGGAATGGATGAATTGTCTGATGAAGATAAGATGGTTGTATCTAGAGCAAGAAAAATGCAGAAATTTATGTCTCAACCTTTCTTTGTAGCAGAGCAATTTACAGGTTTAGAGGGTCGTTATGTAAAACTTGAAGATTCGATTGCAGGATTTGAAGCAATACTGAATGGAGAAGTAGATGATCTTCCTGAGAATGCTTTTTCATATGTGGGATCAATTGATGAAGCAATAGAAAAGGCTAAGAAGTGAGCAAAGTATTTAGTTTAGATATTGTAACTCCTACCCATTCATTTAATTTTGATGATGTGACCTATGTCAACTGTCCTGGCACGGAAGGTTATTTTGGAATTATGAAAAATCATACTAACTCTATTCTCAACCTCAAAGAAGGAGTAATATCAGTAACAACAGAAAAAAAAGAGATAAAATTCTCATGCTCTGCCGGTATTGCTGATATAAATTCTGACTCTACCGATGATATTCCAGATAAGGTGTTACTGCTTGTCGAAAATGCACAAGAATTAGAAAAATAATTATTACATTGATACTATATGGATTCTAGAACGCATAATTGTGGTGAATTAACCAAAAAACATCTTAATAAAACTGTTCGATTGTTTGGATGGGTTAATTCAACACGCACTCATGGTAAAATCATTTTCATTGATATTAGAGATCGATTTGGGAAAACACAGATTGTTTTAAATGAAGATTCTCTTGTAGAAAAAGGAAAAACACTATCTAATGAAGATGTCATATCAGTTTATGGAACCGTTATAGCTAGATCAGAAGATTTAATAAATGATACTTTGTCAACAGGAGAAATTGAGGTTGCAGCAGAAGAACTAGAGATTTTAAATATATCTTCTCCACTTCCAATGTCTGTTCATGATAGGGATGCTTCTACTGAAGAGCATCGCTTAAAATATCGTTATCTCGAATTAAGAAATGCTGAATTACAAAATAATTTAATTCTTAGACATAAAACAACCCAAGTAGTAAGAAATTTTTTAACTAATCAAGATTTTATTGAGATTGAAACTCCAGTATTAACGAAGTCAACACCTGAAGGCGCAAGAGACTATCTAGTGCCGAGTAGAGTGCATAATGGAAAGTTTTATGCCTTACCGCAATCTCCTCAAATGTATAAGCAGTTATTTATGATTTCTGGATTAGATAGATATTTTCAAATTGTGAAATGTTTTAGAGATGAAGATTTAAGGTCAGATAGACAGCCTGAATTTACTCAAATTGATTTAGAAATGAGTTTTGTAGATGAAGAGCATGTCAGAGATATGGTTGAACAGTTAATTGCAACTGTCTTTAAAGAAATTAATAATGTTGAAATGGATACACCATTTCCTACCTTATCTTATGGAGAGGCTATCAAAAGATTCGGTACCGATAAACCTGATCTCAGATATGAAATAGAATTACAAGATTTTAAGATTTTTTCTGATCAGTCTGATTTTAAAGCATTTAAAGATTCTGAGTCTGTGCATATGATTAATGTTCAGAATTCAGAATTTTTCTCTAGAAAGATTATTTCTGAATTAGATGACTATGCTCAATCGCTTGGCGCTAAAGGATTAGCGTGGATGAAGTACAATGATAGTACATTTGAGGGCGGAATATCAAAGTTCTTTAATACAGATCTTCAATCTAGTATTTCATCAGACTGTAATATAGATGATAATTCTATATGTTTTATGGTAGCAGATAGCGCTGACGTATCTTTAAAAGTATTAGGAAAGATAAGAGTAAAAGTGGCAGAGATGTTAAATTTATGTGATGATTCAATATTTAAACCTGTTTGGATTATAGATTTTCCATTATTTAGTTGGGATCAAGATAATGAACGCTTTGATTCAGTTCATCATCCTTTTGTTGCGCCAAAAGATAAAGATCTTAAAATTGCAATTTCAGATCCTGAAAAAGCTATATCAAAAGGCTATGATATTGTAATTAATGGTTATGAGATAGCAGGTGGATCTATTAGGATTCACGATCAGAAACTACAACAGAAAATTTTTGAAACTATGAATCTTACAAAGGAAGATATCGAAAATAAGTTCGGTTTTTTTATTGATGCTCTAAAATTTGGAACTCCTCCACATGGTGGTATTGCATTTGGTCTAGATAGACTGATTATGTTATTAGCCGGTGTTGACAATATAAGAGATGTTATTGCATTTCCAAAAACTACCTCAGCATCTGCTCTTATGGAAGATTCTCCTAATACTGTATCAGATGAACAATTGGATGATTTAGGTATAGGCATTAAAGAGAATGAAAAAAACGTTTGAAATAAAAGGAGTTGATCTCACAGAGCTGTATGGTATCGGAGATCAAAATATCCTTTTTCTTGAAAAATCTCTCCCATTGAATATTAATATTCGTGGAAATAATATATTTTGCCAAGGATTAAAAAAGGATTTAGACCATTTCTCTGTCATATTAGGACACATGGTTGATTCTATTAAGAAAGGAAATAATCTTACTACAAAGGATATCAATCAATTATTAGCAATGAATATGCAGAAGACTTTGGATAGTAAAAAGTCTATAAATGATATTATTTTTTATGGAAAAAAAGGACCGATACATGCTAGAACTGATGGGCAAAAAAAATTATTAAATTCTTTATGTAAAAATGATATTGTAATCTCTGTAGGACCTGCGGGAACTGGAAAAACATTCTTAGCAGTAGCTTATGCACTATCTTTATTAGAAAAGCATGAGATTGAGAAGATTATTTTTTGTAGACCTGCAGTAGAAGCAGGAGAAAGCTTAGGTTTTCTTCCAGGAGATTTAAAAGATAAGATTGATCCATATTTAGCACCTTTATATGATGCGCTACATGAATTGTTACCAAAGAGTAAGATTCAAATGTTTCTTAGTAGAGGCATCATAGAGATTATTCCATTAGCTTATATGAGAGGAAGAACTATTAATAGGTCAGCAATGATTTTAGATGAAGCACAAAACGCCTCTACGATTCAAATGAAAATGTTTTTAACTAGGCTTGGTATAGATTCTAGAGCAATTATTACAGGAGGTATATCTCAAATTGATTTACCAAATAAATCTAATTCAGGACTAGTTAGCGTTTTAAATATATTAAAGAATATGAAAGATATTGGTATTATAAAGTTAAATGAGAATGACATTGCTAGACATCATTTAGTAAAACATATTATTGATGCATATTCAAAATCTAAAGTATAAGAGGAAAGATTATGATTCAAAAAGGAATATTTAAGAGAATGGATGAGACCAATCATGAGCAAATTGTTTATTGCAATGATTCAAGCTCTGGATTAAAAGCAATTATAGCAATTCATAATACTGTTCTAGGACCTGCTTTAGGAGGGTGCAGAATGTACCCATATAAAAGTGGTAAAGAAGCTTTGATAGATGTATTAAGGCTATCTCGAGGAATGACCTATAAGGCTTCAATAGCAAATCTCAATTTAGGTGGAGGAAAAGCAGTAATTATTGGAGACCCTAATAGCGATAAGTCAGAAGTGTTGTTAAGGTCATTTGGTAATTTTGTAGAAAGCCTTAATGGTAAATATATTACAGCGGAAGATGTCGGTATGTCAGTACATGATATGGAATTTATAAGGATGGAAACCAACCACGTTACTGGAATTAAAAGAGCAATGGGTGGAAGTGGAGATCCTTCTATACTTACTGCATTAGGAGTTTTTGTGGGAATGCAAGCTGCATTGAAGAAAAAATTAAGCATTACTTCTATGAGAGATCTGAAGGTTGGAATTCAAGGATTTGGAAAAGTAGGGTATCATCTATGTAGCCATCTTCATAAAGAAGGAGCAATTATCTATGGATATGACATTGATAAGAGCAAGTTAGATACAGTTGTAAATGAATTTGGTGTTATTCCTCTATCTAACGAAGAATTGATTTCTACTGATTTAGATGTTTTTTCACCTTGTGCGCTAGGTGCTATCGTTAATGAAAAAACAATTGAAAAACTTAAATGTTCTGTGATTGCTGGAGCTGCAAACAATCAACTAGAAAAAGAAGATAGAGATGCAAAGTTATTGCTTAAAAAAGGAATAATGTATGTACCAGACTATGTTATTAATGCAGGAGGGCTAATGAATGTCGCAAATGAGCTCAAAGGATATAATAAGGATAAAGCGCAGTATCAAGTGGAAGGCATATACCATATTCTTATGAGAATATTTGATTATGCATCAACAAACAATATTTCAACGCTTGAAGCAGCTAATTTGTTAGCAGAAAGAAGAATAAATGAGTTTTCTCAATGGCATCACCATTAACATGAATGAAAAACAACATAGAAAAAAGGCAAGAGAAGCAGTGTTGCAAGCTTTATATGCAAGACATGTTTCAAATGAAGATGAGAAAAAAGTTTTACATGATATCAATGAAAGATATCAGTTTGATAAACTGACAAAAATTTTTGTTAATGAATTATTTAATTCTACCATAAAGAATCAGACTACTTTAGATAAAAAGATTGAATCTTCATTAGAAAACTGGACACTTGAAAGAGTAAATATTATTGATAGATTAATTATGCAGATGTCTATATGTGAAATGTCATTTATGGAAGATTATGACATACCACACAAAGTAACTATTAGTTCTGCTATAGAGAACGCTAAAAAATTTAGCTCAGAAGATAGCACTGCATTTGTTAATGGAGTGTTAGATTCAATCCATAAAACATTATAATTAATTATGAGTTTATTAGAAAAAATATTTGGCACAAAGTCTGGTAGAGAGATCAAAAAGATCCAACCTCTAGTTAAGGAAATTAACACCCTATATAATTCACTTGAAGGTAAAGACGAATCCTATTTATTAGAAAGAACTCATGAATTACAGAAAATTGTAAGAGAGAAGATTCAAGCTTGCGAAGATAAACAACTCGAAGATATTACAGACAGAAAAGAGATACAAAAAATACGTAAAGCAATTGAAAAAGAAGTACTTGATGATGTATTAGTAGAGGCATTTGCTTTAGTTAAGCATACTTGCCGTTTACTATATGGAAAAGAGTGGACAGCAGTCGGGCAAAAGATTAAATGGGAAATGATTCCTTATGATGAGCAATTAATTGGTGGAATTGTGTTACATGAAGGAAAAATATCTGAAATGAAAACTGGAGAAGGAAAAACTTTAGTTGCAACAATGCCTATTTATTTAAATGCATTATCTGGAAGAGGTGTCCATATTGTCACTGTAAATGATTATTTAGCGCAAAGAGATTCAGAATGGATGGGAAAAGTATTTGAAATGTTAGGTATGTCTGTTGGTCATATTTTAAACTCAATGAATCCTGAACAAAGAAAGATAGCATATAATTGTGACATAACTTATGGTACCAATAATGAGTTTGGATTTGACTATCTAAGAGATAACATGACAATTGATGCTGAATATTTAGTTCAGAGACCTCATCATTATGCTATCGTAGATGAAGTGGATAGTGTTTTAATAGACGAAGCAAGAACTCCTTTAATTATTTCTGGTCCAGTAGAAACAAAAATTAATCAATCTTATGTCGATTTGAGCTCTCCTGTGAAATCTTTGGTCAGTAAGCAGAAAATATTAGTATCTGAATTAGTAGGTAAGGCAGAAGAAATTTTAAAGCTAGATAATCCATCAGAAAATCAGCTTTATGATGCCGGACTACTTTTGCTAAAATCCAAAAAAGGATTACCTAAAGATGGAAAATTACAAGAATTATTCCAAGAGCAAGGAACAATAAAGCTGATGAATAGTGTTGAATCTGAATATATTGCAGATAAAAAATTACATGAATTAGATGAAGATTTATATTTTGCTATAGATGAGCAGTCAAATAGTGTAGATCTTTCAGATAAGGGTAGAGCAGCTCTATCTCCAGATAATATGGAGGCATTTACTATTCCTGATTTAGGAGAGATGCTAAGCGATATTGATGAAAGTGATTTATCTGAAGATCAAAAGAAATTAAATAAGGAAAAAGCCTATCAGCTACACTCACAAAGAAGTAGCAAGATTCATTACTTAAACCAACTTCTTAAAGCATATACATTATTTGATAAAGATGTAGAATATGTAGTACAAAATGGTCAAGTATTAATTGTTGATGAGTTTACAGGACGAGTTTTGCCAGGAAGAAGATTTAGTGGTGGGTTACATCAGGCATTAGAAGCAAAAGAGAATGTTAAGATTGAAAAAGAAACTCAGACATTAGCATCAATTACTATTCAGAATTATTTTAGGATGTATGATAAGTTGTCTGGAATGACTGGTACAGCTGAAACAGAAGCAGCAGAGTTCGAGAAAATTTATAATCTTGGTGTTACTGTAATTCCAACACATCGTCCAGTTGTTAGGCAAGATTTCAATGATGTTATTTATAAATCTATGCATTCAAAATATAAAGCAGTAATCAATGAGATAAATGATTATTTCAAAAAAGGACAACCAGTATTAATTGGAACTATATCAGTTGAGGTATCTGAGCTATTATCTAAAATGTTAAAACAAAAAGGAATACCACATAATGTATTGAATGCAAAGCAACACCAAAGTGAGGCACAAATTGTAGCTCAAGCAGGATTAAAGAATGCTATTACTATTGCAACTAACATGGCTGGAAGAGGAACTGATATCAAGTTAGGACCAGGAGTAGAAGAATTAGGTGGTTTACACATTATTGGTACTTCAAGACATGAATCAAGACGTATTGATTTACAGTTAAGAGGTCGATCTGGTAGACAAGGAGATAGCGGTTCTTCAAAGTTTTATATTTCTTTAGAAGATGATCTGATGCGTTTGTTTAATATGGACAAACTAGCTTCCTATATGGACAGGCTCGCAATGGATGATGATCAAGAATTAAGCGCTGGAATGTTAAATCGCGGCGTAAGTAATGCTCAACAGAAAGTTGAAGAAAGAAATTTCGGTATGCGTAAGCACTTGCTTGAGTATGATGATGTTTTAAATCAACAAAGAGAAATTATTTATGATCTAAGGAATAAGGCATTGCTATCAGAGTCAATTAAATCTTCGATTGATGAATTTATTGATGATTTCATATATGATTTATTTGAACCATTGGATATTAAAAATATAAAAGATTGGGATTGGCCAGCATTAAATCAAGAATTAAATGCACACCTATTGATTGAAATAGATCAATCTGATTTTGAAGCAAAGAGTAGTAAAGAAGATATAGTAAATACTATCGCAGATAAAGCATTACAATACTACAGTCAAAAGGAAGAAATTATACCAGCAGAATTATTGCGCAAGCTTGAAAAATTTGTAGTTTTAAGAACAATTGATGAGAAGTGGCGTAATCATTTACTGGGGATGGATCAGTTAAGAGAGGGTATTGGCTTAAGAGCTTTTGGACAGAAAAATCCACTTATAGAATATAAGGCAGAAGCATACAATTTTTTTCAGGATTTAATGGCTAGTTTACGAGCATCAATTGTACAAAGAGTTTATCATGCGCAGATTAGCGAAAATCCTCGAGAAGAATCTTCCCCTGTTCAAAAAAATATTCAAATGACTCATGCAGATGCTTCATCTGAAATACCACCAGAACCTGTAAAAACTCCTCAGACTAATACGGAAGAGAAGATTGGTAGAAATGATAAAATAAAAGTATTATCTCCTTCAGGAGAAGAAATAGAAATTAAGTTTAAAAAGTTAGAATCTTATTTAGAGAAAGGATATACACGTGTCTAAAAAGAAAAATAAATTACATTTCTCAACGAAATCTATTCATGTTGGTAACAAGATTGATGAAACAGGAGCTGCTGTTACTCCAATTCATTTCACATCAACTTTTAAACAACCAGCGTTTGCTAGTACAGAGAAATATGTTTATTCAAGGGTTGGCAGTCCAACATTAGAAGCTTTAGAGGAAAATTTAGCTATGCTTGAGAATGCAAAATATGCCTATGCATTTTCTTCTGGAATGGCAGCAATGACTGCAATTTTTACGATGTTTAAACCAGGGGACCATGTTTTAATTTCGCAAAATGTTTATGGAGGTGTTTTCAGGTTAGTAACTAGAGTATTAAATGATAATAAAGTAGATTTTGAATTTATAGATACATCTAATATAGATAAAGTTACTGATTCAATCAGAGATAATACAAAATTGATTCACCTTGAAACACCAAGCAATCCTTTGCTTGATTTAGCTGATATTGAAAGAATTTCAAAAATAGCACATGAAAAAAATGTATTAGTTAGTGTTGATAACACATTCATGAGTCCTTATGGACAGAGACCTTTAGATTTAGGTGCAGATATTGTCATGCATAGTACAACAAAATTTATTAGCGGACATTCTGATGTACTAAGTGGTGCATTAATGATTAATAATGATGAAGCATCCGAAAAAATTACTTTAATTCAGAATACTGGAGGAGCGTTACCTAGTCCATTTGATGCATGGCTACTTTTAAGATCAGTCAAGACACTTTCTGTTAGAGTTGAAAAGCAATTTGATAATGCTCATAAGATTGCTCACTGGCTAGATGATCATTCTCAAATTACAAGAGTAATCTATCCTGGACTCAAATCTCATAAACAATTTGACTTAGCAACAAAACAGCATTCTTCACCAGATGGTAATCCAGTATATGGTAGTATGATCTCTTTTGAACTAGATCAATCAATCAATCTTGATAACTTTGCAAAACAATTAAGTATTATCACATTAGCTGAAAGTTTAGGTGGCGTGAAAAGCTTAATATCTTGTCCTTATTCTATGACTCATGCATCTGTACCTCATGATGAAAAAACTAAGCTAGGAATAACTCCTAATTTATTAAGGTTTTCTGTTGGTATTGAGCATGTAGATGATTTAATTTCAGAGCTTGATTTTGCAATAAATCATAATTAACACTTTTTTTAGTTAATTCTTTTTATATTGTTAAAAATATATGCCGTGGTGGCGGAATTGGTAGACGCGCTGGTCTTAGGAACCAGTATCGTAAGATGTGAAGGTTCGAGTCCTTTCCACGGTACTTATGGAAATTATGTTTCTAGGTGTTATAATTCTGGTTGCATTAGTACTCTTTATTACAGAATTATTTCCAATAGATGTAACAGCCCTTCTAGTTCTTGGGTTGTTGCTTATTCTTGGGCTAGTGAGTCCAGCCGAGAGTCTTGCAGGATTTTCTAATCCTGCTGTTATGACTATTGCATGTCTTTTTATCATGAGCTATGCATTACAGAAATCTCATATTCTTGAATATGTGATTATCAATATTAATAAATTAATTGATAAATCTAGAATTGTAGGTATGGTTGCCTACTTATTTTGTATTGGTATTGCTTCTGCCGTTGTAAATAATACAGCAATCGTAGCAATTTTTATGCCCGTTACTATTCGTTTAGCAGAAAAATATGATATCAGTCCTTCTAAAGTTTTAATTCCATTAAGCTATGCAGCTATTTTAGGTGGAACATTAACTTTAGTAGGAACTTCTACCAATTTAATTGTTAATTCTATATTAGTAGATACTTCCGGAGGTACAGTATCACTAGGAATGCTTGAGTTTGCAAAGTTTGGAATTATAAAATTTGCTATAGGTTTATTATACATCTTTACTATTGGCTATAAATTGCTGCCTTCAAGAATAGCAAAGTCTTCCAGTATTGAGGATTATAGCTTAGATGGATATTTAACAGAGTTTCGAGTAAATGAAAATTCACCTCTATGCGGAAAAACACTATTAGAGAGAAAGATTAATGAGAATTATGATGTTATTGTTCTAGATGTGCTAAGAGGAGGTGAAATCATTACCTCTAATTTAAGAGGTTTAAAATTAGAAGAGGGTGATGTTCTATTTGTTAAAGGCTCTTTTGATAATTTTCAACGTTTAAAAGAGATTGAAAATCTTGCACTTTTAACCGATGAAAAACTTACACAAGAGGAATTAGAGCAAGAGGATCATATAATAGCAGAATGTTTAGTTACTGATAGTTCAGAATTGATTGGACAAACTCTTCAAGAGGCAAATTTTAGAAGATCATTTGGTAGTTTTGTTTTAGCAATCCGAAGAGAAGGCGAGGTTATTAGAAGAAAATTAGCACATTTTATACTAAAACCATTTGATACTTTATTAGTATATGGACCTAGAGATCGCATAAATCAACTTGCATCTAAAGATGGATTCATTGTTCTTGGTAAGGCTGATGCTGATCTTGATAGTCATCCAATGTGGTGGTTGAGTCCTGTTGCAATATTATGTGCTGTAGGACTAGCTATTTTTAAAATAGTACCTATTGTGGTAGGAGTTATACTTGGAGTGATTGCTTTATTATTAGCAAGGGTTATTACACCCAATGAGGCTTATTCATCTATACATTGGCAAGTAATCATAGTAATTGCAGCTTTCTTACCAATGGGAGCAGCAATTCAGCGCACAGGATTAGATATGATAATAGGCGATTCAATAGGTAGTATAGTTAATTTATTTCCTGAAAATCTTATTCCATATTTCTTATTAGCTATTATTTATTTAATTACAATGATATTAACTGAGATTGCATCAAATGCAGCTACAGCAATTATTATGACCCCAATTACTCTAACATTAGCTGCAAGTTTTGGTTTTGATCCTAAACCATTTATCTTTGCTGTCTGTTATGCGGCATCAGCATCATTTATTACACCCGTAGGATATCAAACAAATCTTATGGTATTTGGTCCAGGAGGATATAGGTATTCTGATTATATTAGAGTAGGACTTCCTCTAGGAGTTATTCTATGGATTGTGTCTGTAGCAATTATTCCAATGATCTGGCCTTTCTAATGTTTAAAGGCTTAGAACATTGGAAATATGAAAATAAAACTATCTCAAGAACATTTGAATTTTCATCATATCTGTCTGGTTTAAATTTTCTTAATAAGATAGCTTTTTTAGCTGAAAAATTAAATCATCATCCAGATATGAAATTAACTTGGTGTAAAGTACATGTTCTACTTACAACACATGATAGTGGTGATGTTACAGATAAAGACATAGAATTAGCAAAGTTATGCGATCAAAATTTTAAGGATTAGTATTGAAATATTTAGTTCTAGTATCGATACTCTGGTCTTTTTCATTTGGAATTATTAAATATGGATTATCAGAAGTAGATCCTCTATTTGTTAGTTATGGGAGAAGTCTGATTGCTTTATTATTTTTTAGCTCTATTTCTATCTATCAGCTCAAAAGATTTCGATGGGATATTAATCTTATTGCTATAGGAGCTATTCAATTTGGACTCATGTATATTTTTTATATCCAGTCTTACCAATATTTGCCCGCTTATCTTATTGCAACCTTTACTATCACAACTCCTATTTTTGTATCTATTGCCGATAAATATTTTTTTAGAAAAGACAGAACCTCCAAAAACCTTTTAGCAATATTTTTAGTGTTATTAGGCTCTTATCTTATGCGGTATAATATTGTCAATCCAATAGATTACTGGTCTGGATTCATGCTTATCCAGTGTGCAAATTTTGTATTTGCTTGGGGACAAGTATGGTTTAAGCAATGGAATATTAAAAATAAAGATACCGATATCATCAGTAATTTTTCTCAATTATTTCTTGGTGCAACAGCTGTCACATCTTTATCTTATTTTTTCATTTCAGATAATAATGTTCAGTTAACGGATATTAATTTGCTTGCTCTGTTGTTCTTAGGGCTATGTGCTACTGGTATTGGATTTTTATTATGGAATATTGGGGCATCAAAAGTTAGTTCATACAGGCTTGCAGTTTCAAATAATCTAGTGATTCCAATGGCAATCTTGAATTCAATGATCTTTTTTGGAGAATCCATTAATTTTTTATTATTTTTTCCAGGAATAATTCTATTCTATGTAGCTTATAGACTTACTTAGTGCGTTGCATTCTTTTATTGTGCATTTTTTTTGCAGCATTTGCCATCACTATATCTAATACACTTTTAAATGCAATCACAATACGCCACTGCCATGGGAAGATAAACATTTTTTTCTTTTTATTAAGCGCATTAACAATTTTTTTTGCAGCAACATCTGTCTTAATGATGAAGGGAGTCCATTCTACTGGGTCTGTCATTTCACTTTTAACAAAACCTGGACAAATAAGTGTTACATCTATACTTGATGGTAATGTTTTCCTCCAACTTTCACTTAAAGCTCTTACAGCAAATTTAGATGCAGCATATGCTCCACCACCAACCCATGCTATATGACTGGCAACTGACCCTACTAAAGCAATATGGCCACTTTGTTGTTCTAACATTATTGGAATAAATGGAACAACAGTATTCTGTACTCCAATAACATTTACTTTGATCACTTCATTAATTGCGCTTGGATCTCCTTTATGAAGCGCATCTAGATCTCCACGACCTGCATTTGCAATTACTAAATCAATTCTAGTAATCTTTGATAAAAAATCGTCTATAGATTCTTTTGTTGAGTGTTGATCGGTAACATCAACAGAGTAAGTTGTAACTTCAGCACCCATTTGCCGACATTTATTAGCAATATCTTCTAATTTCTCTTTTCTTCTAGCACATAATGCTAAATGATTACCACTTTTTGCATATTCATAGGAAACATACTCCCCAATTCCGCTGCTTGCGCCTGTAATAAAGATATTCATAGGGGATATTCTACAAATTTATCGGTCATAATTCCATTAAAACTAATTATATTCATTCATATATGGCTAAAAACAAAATAGATGGTTTAGCTCAGGCAATTATTGAGAATGAATCGCGTCAGCTAAATAATGTTGCGAAACAAATAGACAAAGATATTGTTAAGGCTGCGGAGCTTATTATGGATAATAATGGCAAGTTAGTAGTATGCGGTTTAGGCAAATCAGGTTTAATTGGAGAGAAGATTGTTGCCACATTATGTAGTACAGGCACAAAAAGTGTATTTGTACACGCAGCAGAGGCATTGCATGGAGATTTAGGTATTTATAATCCAGGAGATCCTACATTGCTTATATCAAAAAGTGGAAATACTGAAGAATTAGTTCGATTAATTCCAATTCTACGTGAATTTCAATCACCATTAATTGCTCTAGTTGGGAATATGGATTCTTATATGGCAAAAAATGTAGATATCGTATTAAACGGTACCATTGAAAGTGAAATTGATCCACTAGGAATTGTGCCTACTACAAGCGCATTAGCTGCTTTAGCTATTGGAGATGCACTTGCATCTGTATTAATGGTAAAAAGAGGATTTAATGAGGCAGATTTTGCACGATATCATCCTGGTGGAGAGTTAGGTAAGCAATTAGGATTGACTGTTAATCATTTAATTCATTCTTTGGATGAAGTCGCTCTTATCGATAAAGAAAGCACATTAGAAGATATTGCTTCTGCTATGACTGAAAAGCCTTTAGGCGCAGCATTAATTATCGATAATAAAGAGTTGGTAGGAATTGTAACAGAAGGGGATTTAAGAAAGGCAATTGCATCAAGCAAATCTTTGTCAGATTCAATGGGAGAATTAATTAATGAAAGTCCTATATCTGTTTCTCCTGGGTTATCAATTCAGGATGCGATGAAATTAATGGAAGATCGCGATTCACAGATTTCTGTATTACCTGTAGTCAATGAATCTAAAGAATGTTTAGGCTTAATTAGACTGCATGACTTATATCAAACTAAATTAGTTTAATCCTATTTAACAAGTAACATTTTCATGGTCTTGTTGAAATCTTTGGTACGAAGTTGATAGAAATATACACCACTACTTAATGTGTCACCATCGTCATTTGTACCATCCCATTCTACGGTATGAGTTCCTACACTATTTTCACCTTGATCAATTGTTTTAACTAACTGTCCAAGAGTATTATAGATATAAATTTTTACAGAGGTTGCTTCTGCTACATCATACTGTATTGTTGTTTGATTGCTAAATGGATTCGGATAATTTTGATATAATGCGAATTCATCTGGAGTACCCAATTCAATGATACCATTACCTGCTGCTCCATCTTTAGAGAATAGCTGATAACTTACTTGAATATTAGAGCTAGGAATATCTCCATCAATATAGATAAATAATTCTTTTTCATCCTTAGATAATCTACCGAATTCAAATTCATAACTTTCTTCTAAGTTGTCATTGTTTTCTAGTATAATCATACTCTGATTATTCTTCGCTACAGAGAATTGATATACATTGCCTTCATTGACAATTTCAAATCGTCCAGCAGTAATATCATCTGGAAGTGTAATCTTAATTTGATTACCAAATAACTCTGCAGGGAAATCAATTGGATTTAATTTCTGTTCTTCTCCAGGCTCTGAAGTTTTTCCTTGTGCTTTTGTCCACTGCCAGTTTCTAGTAAATACACTCACATCATTAATATCAGCTGAGCTATCCAAACTAGGAGTTAAATAAGGGCTTGTACCTGTTGCTGGTCCAATGTCAACATTTGGCCATGCATTTACAAGAGAGTTCAAGTCTTCAACATCAACATCCCAGTCATTGTCATAATCACCTAGCATAGCTGTGTAGGTTGTAAATCCACTAATGACAGCATCTGAGTTGTTACCACTTTCATCAAATGCAGCAACTTTGAGATAATATTTGGTATAATCATCAAGAGTTAATCCAGTCAATGTTAAATTGGTTAAACCAACATTTTGATACATTACAACATCTGCTTCAAGATCTTGATCGGTTGTTCCAATACCCATGTAATAGTATGCGATTCCAACATTATCTGACCAACCATCAACGCTGATTGTGATATCAGAAGTACTTCTTATGTATTCACTATCCTGTAAATCATTGATTGTAAATGTCCCAGCAGTTGGACCAGTGCTATCTAATATATAGCTTACTTGATCAGAAATAGTCTCATTTCCGTCATTATCAACTGCCCCTACTTTATAATACCATTGTTCACCTTGAGCTAAGCCGTCATGCAATAACGAATCAACCCCAAAGGTTTGTCTAAACACGAATGTAGTATCTGGCCATGGTGTACTAGAAGGAGATGCATAAAAATGTTCTGAGTCAATATTTCCAAGTGTCCCTTGACCGAGTAAATTACTGCTATCAGGAGTAAAGTTATCAGTTAAACTACCATAAACATTATAAGAAGCAAGATCTGATTCTCCATTTCTATTCCAGAAGATAGCTACACCATCATCGCTAGGATTCCATACATCATTAGTTGCATCGTAAACTAGTTCCGGTTCAGCTGATACCCCTTGAGGTGCAAGTGGAGCACCATCTGAACTTAACTGTCCAGCTGTAACTGTAAAATTATCCCAGAATGCATATTGTTGATTAGATGTAATAACATGTATTGCAATTCTTACATCTGTTCCTGCATATGCAGTTAAATCATAAGATTGTTGTGTCCAACTACCTGTATTTTCAGCCACAATGTTAGCAAGTGTGACTGTAAAATCTTCAATAGAAGTTCCTCCAGAAGGTGATAGTAAAACATCATAATCTTCTGAACCTCCATTCATATTAGTATAAAAACTTAGAATATTATCTGTTCCAGGTCTTAACCAAAGTTTTGGACTAATTAACCAATCATCAGCATTTCCAGCTCCAGCATATCCTAAACCAGCCATCCAGTGACTACCATCTGCTGCTCCATATCCAGCAGTATAATACCACCATGAAAAATCATCAGCGTCATTATTAGCGTTTATATAGCCAAATGCATGTACATCTCTTCTTCCATCAGCCCAACCGTATGGATTAGTTTCAAATCCTTCTTCCCATAAAGTATCTTGTTGTGCTGTTGCCCAAATAATATTGTTTTTTGTCACTGAATCAGAATTGGTTCCATCACCAACTGATAGTGAAACATTAAATTGTCCTGCAGTTGCATATGTATGAGAAGGGGACTGATCTGCACTAGTGGATCCATCTCCAAAGTCCCAAGCCCATGAAGTAGGTGTCCCTGTTGATCTGTCAGTAAATTGCACAGTTAATGGGAATACACCCGAAGTTTTGTCAGGAGTAAATGCAGCATTTAATGGTGCTGTAGATGTGAATCCTGTGGAATAAAATAAGCCTCTACCATGAGTTCCAGCAGCTAGTGCGTTATCAGATGATCTTCTTACTAGCATATCAGTTCTAACATTTGCTAAACCGTCATTTGAAGGATTCCATGTAGGGCTTGAAGCAGAAACATCATCAGAAACCCATGTTCCAAGTTCAGTGGCTAAAATTACTTGATTATAATTATTTGGATTATATAATCCCCAACGCACAGGCATATCAGCAAGATCTCCTTCAATATCATTCCATCCATTCGATCCACCACCACCTACTGTTTCCCATGCTGAAGTCACACCATAGTTTGATACAGTAACTAATATTTGATTATCATCTTTCCCAATATCAATTGATGAAATATATCCACTGATATTAGATCCGCTAATATCAGTAGCAGTATAACTGCTTGTATGTGCATCAGTAATCTTAAATATTCTTCCACCGGCAGTTCCAACAAAAAGGACTCCATCAGTATGTGGAGACATTTTAAATGCTGATGCTGTAGAGCCAAGAGATACGCTCATAAGTGTTTTATCAGCTAATGTTTCATAATTGTTTAATCTTAAAATTGTAGAAGCATCTACAGAAGAATATAATGCTTTATTAGTAGGGTCAATTGTCGATGGATTAATAAAAAATCCTGTATCACCACCACCACTATCTTCATGGTTTGCATAATAAGAGAAACTAGCGCCTCCATTAGTACTTCTATAAATATTATTATATGTTGTTGCAGTAAACTGATAGCTTGGATTGAGTTGATCAATATGTGTATATGCTCCATCTCCACCAACAACAGCAGAACCACTCTGAATATTTGTACCACTAATTGTCCAAGTACCATTATCTTGAGTTCCACCAATTACATATTGGCTACCAACATCAGGGTGCAACGCAACAGAATAAAATTGACTAACATTGTAGCCGGTATTCCTACTTGATATCGTTGCTCCTGCATCATTCGTATAATATATACCACCATCATTAGCAAAAATAACTTCATTGCTTGTAATAGTTTTCAGATTTTGTTGATCAACATGCATAGATGAAGTTTGTGGACTACCTGATACTTGTGTCCAACTTGCTCCAGCATCAGTAGTCTTAAAAATATCAAGCTCACCAGCATAGACTGTATTTGGATCATTAGGATCCACACCTAAACTCAAGTCATATCCAGCTTGTCCATTAGCATCTCCTAAAACATTCCCATTTGCATCTACAGGGAATGGATCAGATCCTCCAGCAGTATAGATAGTCCAATTAGCTCCACTATCTGATGTTTTCACA
>JAYZIW010000006.1:0-8123 GCA_036165075.1 Fidelibacterota bacterium
GAAGATCTATCTGATGAAGAACGTGATTTAGTAAATGAGAATGATCATTTTTATTCTGTAAAATTTTCTGATAATGGCGGTATTATTATGCCAATTATCCTTGAATTTGAGTATGAAGATGGAGAGAAAGAAGTGATTAATATCCCAGTAGAAATATGGAGATTTAATAGAGGGGAAGTCACAAAGGTATTCAAAACAGAAAAACCTATTAAGCATATGACATTAGATCCATTTTTTCAAATTGCTGATGTAGAAAGAAACAATAATCATTGGCCTGAAAAAGTACAACCAACTCGCTTTGAAACATTTAAGTCTTCTGGTTGGGGTGGAAGTAAAAATTTAATGCAGCGTGTACGTGATGATGCAGCAGAACCGGATACATCAGAAGGACGTAGAAGAGGACCAGGTACATCAGAATAATAATTTATTAATATATGACTATTATTCTTAGAGCAATTAGTTCAATATTATTATTGAGTGTTATCTCAGCACATCAATTTTTTCTTTCTAATACTGAGATACAATTTAAGTCAGAAGAAGAGAGAGCAGAAATCCTGATTCAGGTATTTACCCATGATATTAACGTATTATTAGAAAATGCTAATTTTAAAACAGCAAATTTAGGGACTGATAAAGAAAGTGATGATATTGATATATTCCTAGTAGACTATTTATCTGATAATTTTATTATTCAGGAGTATAGGTGGGCTTATATTGGTAAAGAGGTTGGAGTAGAGCATACTGTTTTCTTCCTGGAGATCGAAAAGTTTTCCTTATCTTCTAAGATTGTGATTCTTAATTCTCTTTTTATGGATTTATATGCTCAACAGCGTAACATTGTTAATTTCTATAATGATAGGGAAGTCCAGTCTGCAAGTATGACGATTACTCAACCTGTATTTTCTTTTGGTTTCTAAAGATTTTCTTTTGATAGTTTATATCCGGTAAACCAGATAAATATTCCACCTATCATCATTCCAATACATAATAATTGGCCCATACTAAGACTGAACACAATAAATCCTAAATGAGCGTCTGGTTCACGGAAGAATTCAATAAAGAATCGGAAGAATCCATATCCAAATACATATAAACCACTATTGAATCCAAGCTGGTTGTGTCTATTGAAATAATTAATAACTAGGAAGAGTATTATTCCTTCAAAAAATGCTTCGTAAAGCTGAGAAGGATGTCTGAGCTGGTAATCCCCTGCATTCGGGAAATACATACCAATAGAAGATTCTGTTACACGTCCATATAGTTCTCCATTAATAAAGTTACCAATTCTTCCCCAGAAGAATCCCAGAGGAATCGAAGCTGTTAAGAAATCTGCTAAAGTAAATAAATGTAAATTCATTTTTCGTGCATACAGCCATATCGCATATATAACTCCAATTAATCCTCCATGATATGACATGCCTGCGATTCCTGTAAATGTCCATACTCCGTTTTTAATAGAGAATGGTAGTAGGATTTCAAGTGGATTAGATAGATAATAATCTAAATTATAGAATAAGACATATCCTAGACGTGCTCCAATTAACAATCCAATGAACATCCAAGATAGTAAATCTTCTAATTGTGCCACATTGATCTTCGTAAAGGTTTGATTTTTGATTTTTCTTCTGCAGAGCAAGTAAACGACACCAAATGCTGCAAGATACATCGTAGAATACCAGTAAATTGATAAAGGACCAATTGTCAATAACGTTGGGTCCATTTTTGAAGGTAAAGTTTGCCACCATAGTATAAAATCCATAGCATAAGATACAAAAATTACTTTGTAACCTAAAAAAAAATATATAACCTAGAGCCAGTATTATGATTTTATCAGGAAAAGAAATTATTGAAAGAAAGGGGAAGGATATTTTAATCGATCCTTTCAATGAAAATCAAGTTAATCCAAATAGTTACAATCTAAGATTGCATAATGAACTATTAGTGTATGATACACCTGTATTAGATATGAAAGAGGACAATCCTGCAAAGAAAATCACTATTCCAGAAGATGGATTGTTGTTAGATAGTAGGAAGTTATATCTTGGAAGAACAATGGAGTACACAGAGACGCATAATCTTGTTCCAATGCTAGAAGGAAGATCTTCTGTAGGTAGATTAGGACTTTTTGTTCATGTAACAGCGGGATTTGGTGATGTAGGATTTAAAGGATATTGGACTCTAGAGATATTTTGTGTACAACCAATAAAGATTTATCCATCAATAGAAATATGCCAAATTTTTTATCACGCTGTTGAAGGAGATTATACTCCATATCAAAGCGGTAAATATCAAGGAAATAAAGATATTCAAACCAGCATGTTATATAAAGATTTCGAGAAGAAGTAATTGTATGCAAAATATCTTTTCCCTATTTTTTGTAACCCTTATTAAGGGATACCAAACTTTCTTATCACCATTATTAGGTTCAAATTGTAGATATCAACCAACTTGCTCCCAATATGCAATTGATGTGATTAAAGAGTGGGGATCTTTTAAAGGAAGTTTTTTAGCATTAAGAAGAATATTAAGATGCCATCCTTGGTCAAAGAGTGGGTATGATCCTGTGCCAAGAAAAGAGAGGAAATAATAAATATGCATGAATGGATTACATTTTTAGAAACAACATTAAATAATAATTTTACTTTTTCTGTTATTTTTATTTTGGGAATGTTTCATGCATTAGAGCCAGGCCACGGCAAAACTCTAATCTTAGCTTATATGACAGGTGGTTCAATGCGTTTTTCCGGTGCAGCACAACTTATATCAGGGTTAATCCTAATTCATTTTCTTTTATTTTCTTTTTTAGCATTTTTACTTAAAGCAGGTAATGATACTTTTCCAATACTGCAAACTATTGGACCATCGTTTATTATTTGCTTAGGATTATATTTGCTATATAGAGCATTAAAAGAAGTGCGACATGAACATGATGATGATTGTGATGAACCAATGCATTTTCATTTTAATGAGTCTAAATTTTCAAGCCCATTTGTTACAGGAATGGTAGCTGGCTTAATTCCATGTCCATCTGCGGTAGCAGTTCTTTTAATTGCTTCTAACAAGTTTAGCAATGATAGTACAACTCTCTACTCAAGCATTTTCGTATACGTATTAGGAATTGCCTTAACACTAATTGGTATTATGGTACTATTTCTGTTGTTTAAAGAAAGATTTAGTGATCGCCTGAATGCTGTCAATCAACGTTTTAATACTAATTTAATAGCCGCCTCAATCATCATCATTATTGGAGTATTGTATCTTCTAATGAATATGTATGGTGGTGGACATCAACACTAATTGCCAATTTACACAACATAACCTATTTTTTTATACAGTGTTGCTAGACCAAAGTATAGCACAACCATTATTGCAACGGACATTACAAGACTTAGGCTAAATGATATATTTTTTTTCAAAAAGTATGGCAGTGTAAGGAAGAAAGATAAAGAGGGTATTAGCATTGAGAATACACCATAAGAGAAAGCTATAATTCGTTCTACATCCCGTGTTTCAATATATATCCATATAATAGATAATAAAGATATTAGGGGTAGCGACACAATAATCGCACCTACAAGCGTATCTCTTTTAGCAATTTCAGATGCAATAAAGATCACTAAAGCAGATATTATAATTTTTGTTGCATTAAACATGTTTTTTTTAAAAGATTGTTTCACATAATTTAAGGAAAAAATAAGAATATATGGATTTAACTAACGTTTATATTGGATTTGCTTTAGCAACTTTTGCTGGACTTAGTACCGGTATTGGAAGTATGCTAGGATTATACTCAAAGTTTGAGAATAAAAGACTACTTTCATTAGCGCTTGGGTTCTCAGCAGGTGTGATGATTTATGTTTCATTTATGGAACTCCTAGTAATCTCTTTTGATTCGCTTGGAGGAATATATGGCGATACTTATGGGAAATTAATTGGCGTTACAGCATTTATTGTTGGTTTACTAGTCATGTTATTTATTGATCAATTATTTCATCAACACTCTATTGCTGATTTTATCTCACGATCTTCGAATAAAGATGAGTCTTTATTAGTTCGTACAGGGATATTTTCTGCACTTGCACTAGCCATTCATAATTTTCCAGAAGGATTTGCAACTTTTACTGCTGCAGTTTATGATCCAACAGTTGGAGTTACTCTAGCAATAGCGATTGCAATTCATAATATTCCAGAAGGATTAGCAGTATCTGTTCCTATATATTATGCTACAAAAAATAAATCAAAAGCATTTTGGATATCATTTGCTTCTGGACTTGCTGAGCCACTAGGCGCTATTGTTGGATTCTTAATCTTTCGTACTGTATATAATGAAGCATTATTTGGTGTATCATTTGCACTATGTGCAGGTATTATGATTTATGTGTCTCTTAACGAATTATTGCCTGTTTCAAAGGAATATGGAGAACCATCAGATCCTATAATGGGAGTAACGGCTGGAATGATTGTAATGGCACTAAGCTTGATTATGATGTATGCCTAATTGAGCTGAGTAGTGATCTGAGCGCCTAAACCTTTAATTCTATATTCTACTAAGTCTGATGCATCTAACTCAATCTCTTCTGATGTTAACTCAATACCTTTTTCTTCTGCTAAATGTATTTTCCATTGTATAGCCTGCTCTTTAGTAAAATCAAGTTTTGAGAAAATACCTTCAACTAAAACTTGTTTGTTCTTTGAGTCTTCAGGAAAGACAATATCACCATCTTTTACTTTTACTCTAATACTTTTTTCTGAATCAAAATCTTTCACTTCAATCCAACAACCTTTCATCGGGCAGACATCTATGATTTCTCCTTGGATAACAACATTTTTATCAAGATAACTATCAGCATTATTCAATAATTCTGTCATCGGGCTAATAACTGTATTTGATATTTCAATACCAAAATTTTGTTCAACTTTTTTTGAGCATCCAGCGTACATTAATATTGTAAAGATCAAGAGAGATATTTTTACAGATAATCTCATAACAGGCTTGTGATCTCTTCAGATAATGGTTTTACTTTAGAATCAAAAAATGCAATAAGTTCACCATTTTCGTCTATGAGATATTTACAGAAGTTCCACGTAGGTCTTTGATTATTCCATCCATTAAGGTTTGAATCACTCAGCCAAGTGTAAACTGGACTTTGATTACGTCCTTTTGTTGTAATTTTTTCAAACATCTGAAAAGTTACCCCAAAAACACTCTCACAAAATTCTGCTATAGATTCGTTGCTACCTGATTCTTGAAATAAGAAATCATTAGCAGGAAATCCTAAGACAGCTACTTTATCTCCATATAGATCATTGAGTTTCTGCATACCTTCATATTGATATGTGTAGCCACATTTTGTAGCCACATTTACAATTAAGACCTTTTTACCTTTATATTGATCAAAGGATATTTCTTCTCCATCGATACCGATAGCTTTTAATTCATAAAAACTTGCTTTTGAAGTGCTATCATCAACTTTTTTAGCAATTTTCTGGTATGAAAATCCGCTAAGTAGCAGTATGATTGAGAAACCAATAAAGGCGATTAAAAAATAATGTGCTGGTAGTAATATTTTTATCATAATTTTCGTTAAAATTCCACATATTCTAGCATGTATTTTTTGAAAAAAGAAGAACTATCTGATACAGCGCAATGGATTGCAGATCATTTCGAAGAAATCTTTGTTTGGTTTTGTGTAGCATGTGTTTTTATATCTTGTTTATTTATAACTAAATTATATTTTAATCGATACAAATCATGAGAATTTTATTAACAGCACTTATATTATTCAGTCTTTTCTCTTGCCAAGAAAAAGAAGTAGTTAGTGAGAGAAAATCACTTATTGCTTCTGAACAAAAGAAAAAATCAGTAGAAAAACCTGTTCAAGTTAAAAATGGAATAGTCTTTCGCGATGCTCAAGGCAATCTATTATCTGAAGCTGAGAAAGATAGTATAGTAGAAAATACAAGCCAATTACAAGCTTTGAGACGTTTCGATAATGAATCAAATAATACAGAGTATATTCTTTTTAAGAATTATGAAGATCTAAGAGGATTTGTTCCAGATGATGCTATTAATAATTTAATTGAAGAAGCGAAACTGATGCAAGCTGGAGGTAGGGGAGCCGTATTAAATAAGAGAATTGTCGATGAGTGGCAGGACAAAAAACTTCCTGAAGGCGTACTAAATATGTTAGATGGTTCAGTAAAATCTTTTAAAGATTTTGAAGGCAGCTTATTAGTATTGAATCTTTGGTATATCAATTGTAGTCCTTGTATTGCAGAAATGCCATACCTAAACAATATAGTTGATAGATATAAAGATGAAGATATTACATTTTTGGCATTGAGTTTTGATAGTATTCCAGATATTACGAATTTCTTAGAAAGAACGGATTTTATATATCAACAGGGAGCAATAGATAGAAACTTTAGTGCTTCTTTAAGCCCTGTAGCTCCAGCACATTTTATTGTCGATAAAAATGGTATTATTAGAGATATACTTATTGGCGCACCTCGCAATACTCCAGAGATTTATAATCGCTTAGTTTCTGTTATTGAAAAAAATAAAAAATAAATTCTTAATCACTCATTCATGTAGTAATTTTATGCCATGAAGAAAATCTTTATCACTTTATTGTTATTTTTCCCTAGCATTTTATCTGCACAAACACATTTAGCGCTTCCAGGACAGACTACAACAACAGTATCTTTTGGATATAATCAGAATGTAGATTTTTTTGGAGAAGGGAAATTTATTAGGCCCAGCTATGGAAATGCAATTCATGTTGGATATGTATATAATGGAATATTTGGTGTAGATTTTTCATATGGATATTCTTCTTATGATCGCAAAGAAACTTATACTTTTGATTTAACAGGAGAACAATCTAATCCTGACGGTGATCCTCAATTTAATTTTACTGAAACATTTCGAAGTGACAATCCGGATGTAGGAGATGATGGTTTTTCTCTTGGTTTTACCTATTATTTAGATCCAGCACAATTCAATAATTTACCGGTTAATTTTTCTGCAGGATTTAGATATGGTAGTTCAAATTTTAGTAGCGATGCCCTTGATAGCTTGGAACAAGATTTCTATGGAAAATCTTATGCACTTGAGTTTGGTATAAGTAAAGATTTTGAAACAGATGCACAATTTGTGCTCATTCCAAGACTGAAGATTAATATTATAAAAGAAAAAAATATTTATGATTCTATTTTAGAAGATGATGGCACATCATCTTTTAATGCTTCTACCATATATACAGAATTAGCAGTTCCCTTTATCTTTGAGCCAGGGGTAATTACAAACCAAAATTCACTTACAGAATTTTTTATCGAACCAAGTATAGCTAATAAGTATGACACCACTCACCTCGGTGTAAGATTTGGATTTTTATTTAATTAGATAGGTCAATTTTGTCTCCTCAATTTAAAATTCATAAGGATATTTCGAAAGCCGAAACGCTTCCATCGTCTTTCTATAAAGATGAAGATGTTTTTAATCAGGTAAAAGAAAAAATATTTCTAAAATCATGGCAATGGCTTGGAGATAACTCTGCTTTAAAACTCACAAACTCTGTCCAGCCATTAACATTGCTAGACGGGTTTTTGACAGAACCTATATTGCTTACTAGAGATAAAGAGGGGTCTATTAATTGCATGACCAATGTTTGTACTCATCGAGCACATATTTTAGCTCTGGGACCTGGTAAATCAAAAAATATTACCTGTGCATATCATGGAAGATCATTTGACCTAAAAGGAAATTTTAAATCAATGCCAGAATTCAAAGAAGCAAAAGACTTTCCGAGAGAATGTGATAATTTATATAAGTTCCCACTTGCAGAATGGGGCCCATTTTTATTTGCAGGATTAAACCCTGCTTTTGATTTTAAAGAAGTTCTTAATCCTATTAATGAGAGAGTTGGATTTCTTCCACTAGAACAATTTTCATTTGATAGTAGTTTATCGAAAGATTATTTAGTGCAGGCACATTGGGCACTTTATTGTGATAATTACTTGGAAGGATTTCATATTCCTTTTGTACATGAAGGATTAAACAAAGTATTAGACTATGGTAGTTATACAACAGAATTACATAAATATTCTAATCTGCAAATTGG
>JAYZIW010000007.1:0-3278 GCA_036165075.1 Fidelibacterota bacterium
AACTGGTCTGTATCCCACGCTGCGTGACCAAAAATTAGTTTTGTATTTTTAGGGGTTTTATCATCAAATAAAATTTTTTGTATTAAATCAAGATCGTTGGAAAGCTTAATTTTTTCTGATATATCAAATAAAATGTTTGAATTATCATTTTCGCTTAATACGCAAGCCTCATGTAACATTACAGGCCCCCCAAAATAAATTTTTTCAGACTCAGAAATAAGATCTTTAAAAAATTTGTTTTTTAATCCAGCGCCTACAACCTTCATTTGGCTAATAGGCTTATTAATAATCAACCCTAATACCCCATCAGCGCTATCTTCACAGATTAAAACAACGCTTTCTGCAAAATATGGATCTACCATATTGGGCATTGCTACCAATAGTTTGTTTTTGAGGTTATTCATTTTATTTATACACAAACCTAAATCTTTTTTTGAATCAATTCTATAGTTAAGTAAGTTATATGCTAACTTTTTTGAAAAAAAAATGAAAAATAAACTATTAATTAGAGGCGCAAGACAACACAACCTAAAAGATATCAATGTTGATATTGATAAAAATAAAATGGTTGTTATTACCGGCCCATCTGGATCAGGAAAATCTTCACTAGCTTTTGATACGATCTACGCTGAAGGACAAAGAAGATATGTTGAATCTCTTTCAGCGTATGCACGACAATTTTTAGATTTAATGGAAAAGCCCGACGTTGATACAATTGAAGGGCTTTCTCCGGCAATATCTATTGAACAAAAAACTGGTTCACGGAACCCAAGGTCTACGGTTGGGACTATTACAGAAATACATGATTATTTAAGGCTGCTTTATGCTAGTATTGGCAAACCACATTGTTGGGAATGTAACCGAGAAATTAAAAGACAAACCCCCGAACAGATAGTAGATCAAATTTTAAAACTACACTCTAATGAGAAAGCATATATTTTATCTCCTGTTGTACAAGGGCGGAAAGGTGAACATCAAAGCGTCATTGACGACATTAAAAAGAAGGGATTTTTAAGAGCAAGGGTTGACAATAAAATTTTATCTTTAAGAAATCCTGAAAAGTTAGAAAAAAATAAAAAACACGATATAGATGTCTTAATTGATAGAGTAATCATTGGGAAAGATGTGAAGTCTCGATTGTTGGAGTCTGTAGAGCTGTCATTAAAAATGGGCAACGGCATTTGTATTATTAGCATTAATGGAAAAAAAGATTTTATGTTCAGCGAGCACTTTGCCTGTGCTTATCACCCATATATAATGTTGTCTGATTTAAAACCAAGAATGTTTTCTTTTAACTCTCCATACGGAGCATGCAAACACTGTGATGGGCTCGGCTACATAACAGAAATTGATCCAAACCTAGTGGTCCCTGACAACAAAAAATCGCTTATTCAAGAAGCAATTCGTCCAATTGGAAGCCAACCAAAAGGATTTCACGGGAACAAACTAAGAGCCTTGTCTAGAGAGCACCCACTTTCTTTTTCTAAGCCTTGGAATCAGCTAAGCAAAGAAATTAGAACAATTATTTTATATGGACTGAAAGGGCACAGCTTAGATATTGATTTTAAAAATAAAAAATGGTCTGGAACCTACACTGGAGAATGGGAGGGTATAATTCCAGAGCTACAAAGAAGATACAAACAAACCCAATCTTATGGGATACGCCGTTGGATTGAAAGTTTTATGAGCACAAGAAAGTGTGATTCTTGTTCTGGAAAAAGACTAAAAGAATCTTCGTTGCATGTAAAAATTGATACTGAAAACATAGGGACCCTGTGTTCAAAAAATATAGAAGATATACTACAATTTTTTGAAGCATCGACTCTTTCTAAAAGCGACTATGATATAGCTGGCGGTATTTTAAAAGAAATAAAAAAACGACTTAATTTTTTAATTAATGTTGGCCTTAGCTATTTAACTTTAGACAGAGCTTCACGAACTCTTTCAGGTGGAGAGGCCCAAAGAATTAGATTAGCGTCTCAGGTGGGTTCCCAGCTTACAGGGGTGCTATACGTTCTAGACGAGCCATCAATTGGCCTACACCCCAGAGATAATGATCGACTTATTAAAACATTAAAGTCTTTAAAAGACATTGGTAATACAGTGATTGTGGTTGAACATGATCTCAACACTATTGAATCAGCAGATCAAATAATTGATATGGGTCCAAAAGCCGGCATTAATGGAGGAGAAGTTGTTTTTTCTGGAACGCTAAAGCAGATTTTATCTAACAAAAAAACACTAACAGGAGAATATTTATCTGGAGAAAAATATATCCCACTACCTGACTATAGAACAGTTACTTTTGATCATTTTACAATTCAAGGTGCCGGAGGAAATAACTTAAAAAATATTGATGTTAGCTTTCCTTATAATAGACTTATAGCAGTAACAGGCGTTTCTGGAAGCGGGAAAAGCTCTCTTATTAACCAAACACTTTACCCAGCACTATCTAACCTAATTAATTTAGGCGTTAAAGATATGTTACCCTTTAAGAACCTAGTAAGAGCTGACAAGGTAGAAAGAGTGATTAGTGTTGATCAAAAACCTATTGGAAAAACCCCACGATCAAATCCCGCAACATATACAGGTATTTTTACCCACATTAGAGATTTATTTGCACAAACAAGAGAAGCAAAGTTAAGAGGATATAAGCTTGGAAGATTTTCATTTAATGTTAAGGGTGGAAGATGTGAAAAGTGCCAAGGGGCCGGCATTATTAAAATTGAAATGAATTTTTTACCTGACGTGTATGTTAATTGTGAAGACTGTAATGGGAAAAGATATAACCGCGAAACACTGGAGATTGAATATAAAGGTTTAAATATTGCAGATGTATTAGCATTGTCTGTAGATGAGGCACGTATTTTTTTTAAAAACATATTTTCTATTAAAAAACGACTCGACACACTACACGATGTAGGGTTAGGTTATATTAAACTGGGACAACAAGCTACAACCTTATCTGGCGGTGAGGCACAAAGAATTAAACTTTCGACAGAGCTTTCCAAAAATAATACAAAAAACACAGCCTACTTTTTAGATGAACCAACAACAGGGCTGCATGTAGACGATATTCAAATGCTAATGTCTGTTTTGCAAAAATTAGTGACCCAAGGAAACACAGTAATTGTAATTGAGCACAACTTAGACGTTGTTAAGTGCGCAGATTGGATTATTGATTTAGGGCCAGAAGGAGGAGAGAGAGGCGGCCATGTTGTAGCAGAAGGTACGGTCGCAGAAATCTCCAATAATAAAAAATCTCTTACAGGAAAATT
>JAYZIW010000008.1:0-9616 GCA_036165075.1 Fidelibacterota bacterium
AATACTATAGAAGATCATTTGATAAAAAAGAGAGTAATGCATCTATCCATAGCCCGCCTTTAGAAATTACTATCTAGTACTTGAATACCACTTATAACTAGCAATTAAACCACATATTGAACATAAAGAAAACATAATATTTACTACCCAGTCATCAATATGCCCCATTCCAAATACTGGGGATTGATTAAATAATCTAATTGACCATAAAATCTGTCCTAAAACAAAAAACGAGAAGGATGCTACAAATAATAAAGTTACTTTTTTCATTTTTTGATATAACTAAAATATATTACTCTAAAAAAAATAAACAAAAGAACCGAAATAATCATTCCTACAACAATTTCGATTCCATAATTACTAAAAATGTTTTCCATTTAATCTATCCTTTATTTTTTTATAAGACTTACTAACACCAATGCAGAAGATGAAATAGCTAATGCTGGAATAACAGCTTCATCAAGACTCCACTGATTTCCAAAATAGACTGTTGCAACTATTCCTGATAGAATTGAACATATAGCACCATACTTCGTTGCTTTATCCCAAAAGAATGCTGCTAATAATGTAGGAGTGATTGCTGTACCATAAATAGTAAATGCATAAAGCGCTTTCTCAAAAATAGTGGTATCTGCAGCAAACATTCTTGAGACCCAATATGAGAAAAATCCTAACAATAACACTAACAGCCTGCTCAGTGTTACGATTGTCTTATCAGAGTATTGCTTATTAGAATATTTTAAATAAATATCATTAATAAGAATTGTGGTAGGAACAAGCAAAAATGAATCAGCTGTGGAAATAATAATACCTATGATTGTAGCTAGCATTATAGCCCCAACGAGTGGTGGTAAGAAATTATAAGCAGCATAAATTAATACATGCGATTCCTTTGCAATATCAGTAATCATACTGGAACTAATCCATGCATTAGCAATAATTAGAGATTCTAAAATAACAACTGCAAAAAATAATAGATAAGTTGCTTTCTTTGCAGAATTAACCGAATCACTAGCAAAGAATCTATGATACATATTGGCATCGCCAAGAATTAATAAGAAAGACGGTAAAGTAAAGTTGATTACATCTCTAAATGAGAGCACTCCGAATAAAGACATATTATTCATCATGCCTTTACTTTCAAAACCAGCAGACATACCATCAAACCCTCCTGCTTGAAAAAAGAGGATTGGAAGTGCAATGATAAAACAAGTAATCATAAGGATTCCGTTTGCAACATCTGTATATGCAACACTTAACAAACCAGCTAATACGGTGTATGCAACAATAAATAGTGCTGCTATTATCGTTGCTTGGTCTAAAGTTAATCCCGAACCTAAATTATCATGAAATATAGTATAGATGACTGCCCCACCAGCATTAAACTGGTAACTAACAATTACTAAGTAAGCAGCAAGCAATGCAATAACAGATAGAATCATTGCTATATCTCCAAATCTGGATCCAATAATCTCCGGTACGGTCAATTTACCAGAAGCTCTTGCTTTCCCTGCTATCTTTGTTAATGCTAATACACCAAGCATTCCACCAATAGGCAATAAGAATCCCGCTGCACCTATCTCGAATGCCTTCCCTGCATTACCTAAGACAGATCCGGTACCCATCCAAGTTGCTGCCATTGTTCCAACTAAAATCCAAGGGGAAAGGGATCGTCCTGCTACTGCAAAGTCTTCCTGATTTTTAATAGAATCAGATTTGCTAAATCCAATTAAGAGTAAACCAATCAGGTAAATTCCAATAATTACATAATAAATCATTGAAATAATTTAAACATAATCCATATATTTGTTCTTAATTAATGCAATTACACTGGAAAATAATCATTGGGCTGGTCTTAGGGACTATTTATGGAATAGCTAGCGCTATTAATGGATGGTCAGATTTTACATCAAATTTTATTTCTCCATTTGGAACAATCTTTCTAAATCTTTTAAAGCTGATTGCTGTACCATTGGTAGTATCCTCTCTTATAACAGGTGTGGCATCTCTTTCTGATACTAGAAAACTTTCTAGAATTGGCTGGAAAACAATTGCTCTATATATCAGCACTACAGCAGTAGCTGTTAGCATAGGATTAATATTAGTCAATGTTCTTGAGCCTGGAGCAGGTATACCAGAAGATTTTCAAGAAAGCTTAAGTCAAGAGTATGTCGATAAAGCAGCTAGCAAACAAGACTTAGCAAGCTCTGTCCAAAATAATAGAGGTCCATTACAGCCATTAGTAGATATGGTTCCAAGTAATATGTTTTCAGCAGCTTCCAATAATAGCAATATGCTTCAAATAGTTTTTATATCAATCATTTTTGGAATTGCATTGATTGGTATTGATCGAAAATTCTCACAACCGGTATTAGCCTTCTTAGAAGGTATCAATCAAATGATTATTAAGCTGGTAGAGATGATAATGTATTTTGCTCCGTACGGAGTCTTTGCTTTAATAGCTAAGACTATTAGTTCTGTTTCTGGAGATGTTTCTCAAATTGGAAGTATTTTATCTGCACTCCTATTCTATATGGGAGTTGTAGTATCGGGACTATTCATACATATGAGCCTTACATACCTTACAATATTAAAGATGTTCACTAATATGGATTTAAAACATTTTTTTAAATCTATGGCTCCAGTACAATTGTTAGCATTTTCAACAAGCTCAAGTGGAGCTACTCTGCCAGTAACAATGAAACGTTGTGAAAAAGATTTAGGCGTATCAGAAGAAATATCCTCATTTGTTCTTCCTTTAGGAGCAACAATCAATATGGATGGTACTGCATTATACCAAGGAGTTGCAGCAGTGTTTATAGCGCAGGCTATTGGTATGGATCTTACTTTTGCTGATCAGTTTACTATAGTTGCCACTGCTGTTCTAGCATCTATTGGAACTGCTGCTGTTCCAGGCGCTGGGATTATCATGTTAGTAATTATACTAGAAGCTATTAACGTGCCTAGTCAAGGAATTGCTTTAATACTGGGTGTAGATAGAATTTTAGATATGATTCGAACTGCAACTAATGTTACTGGGGATGCTACTGTTGCATGTGCGATGGATTCTTTAGAGAAATAAACCATTCCTTGTGTTTTTCTACAATAATATCTTTAATATTCGATAGCTGAAGCGCCCTTGTTGCAGAAACCATAATCGCTTCAGGAAATGATTTTTGTAAATAAGATATCCTGTCTTCATCTACTATATCAATTTTATTAAATATATACTGACAGTCAACGTCATTGGCTCCAATTTCTTGTAATACGCTCTGTATCGTAGCAATCTCATTATGCAAATCTTTAGAGTTAGCATCTAAAACTATAAGCAGCAAATTAGAATCAACAACCTCTTGTAAGGTTGATTTAAAACTTGCAATAAGATTGTTTGGAAGATTTCTAATAAAACCAACAGTATCACTCATTAACACATAATTAGAATCACCAATAAATAAACGTCTTACTGTCGTATCTAACGTAGCAAATAATTGGTTTTTAATTAATACGTCGCTCTTAGTAATTGCCTTCATAAGAGAAGATTTCCCAACATTAGTGTATCCAACAAAAGATGTTCTAAAAAAAGATTGTCTTTTTTTGCTCTGAACTCTTCTTTCAGAATCAATACCTTTCAATTTTTTCTTTAAGTTTGATATTCTTTTCCTAAGAATCCTTCTATCAACCTCAATTTGTGTCTCTCCTGCCCCTGCTCTTGTTCCAAAACCACCCATTTGTCGTTCAAGGTGGGTCCACATTCTTGTAAGGCGAGGTAATTGGTATTGGAGCCTTGCTAACTCTACTTGAGTCTTAGATTCCTTTGATTTTGCATTATTAAAGAATATCTCAAGAATCACTCCGCTCCTATCAATAAATTTTATTTTTTTTTCTAATTTTTGAAAATTCTTCGTTTGAACAGGACTTAAGTCTTCATCAAAAACTATATAATCTGCTTTCAAGAGCTTGGCCTGCTCTACAATCTGCTTTGCTTTTCCAGAACCAACAAAATATGCGGGATTAATACGATTTAACTTTTGTTCAATGACGCCACAAACTTTTAAACCCAATGTATCTATTAACAGGGAAAGTTCTTCTATGCTATAATTATAGTTCTTATCGCTTTTCCATATTCTAGGTGCGACTATTAGAACTTTTTCTGGATTACGATTCATTATAAGATAATCTTTGGAAAAATATACTATTGAAGATGTCAGTTAATAATAAATCAAAAGATTCATTAGACCAGTTTGAATCAATTTTTGTTGTTAGAAAAAATATTTTTCCCCCTAAAATGTCCTTTTCTATTAGTAGTGGATCATTGGTAGATATCATTATTCTAGAAAAATCTTTTTCACTGTCTTTAAGTTCAAAATACCTATAAACCTTAGTTTGACTTGCTACATTCTTTGAAAAGAATGAATGCTTTTTTAAAAATCCTTGATCTACAACAGAAAAAAATTGATTTCTTGAAGCTCCCCTGATTGCCTTGACTTGAGGGTATCCTAAGCTATAAGCAAGCTCATTATTAACTTTAATATTTCTATTCATTAAGACAATTACAAATCCATCATTTAAAAGGAATTTTTGTAATTCAACAACCATTTTATCAGATAGTATGTCTAAATCATCTAGAATAACAATTTCAGTGTTAGTAAAATCATATTTTTCAAATTTGTCATATATAATATTCGTATGATTTATAAATCTGTTATTAGCAAATAAAACATTCTTATTGTCGTTATTATCAGAAAATGTAGTAACTGCGATATTTTTTCTTAAAGGAATAGTGTGCTCTTTCTCAGCAATGATCATATCGTCTTTTATAAAAGACACTTGAATACTTTTACTGGCATCGCTAACAGGAATATGCCCATCTAAGACTTGGCTAGAAGAATCAATAGATGAAATTTCAAAAGATTTATAGGCAATGCTATCAATTGCAATTGACATATTTAGGGATTCTACACCTGTCATATCAAATGTTAGCTCATAATATAGAGAATCAGAGCTCATAATATCTGTATCATTAAATTCTAAATTGTAATTAAAAGCAATTTCTTCATTTCCGGTATTCGAAGAAGGATTTGAACAGGAAAATAGAGTCAGTAGTATTGATACAACCAATAAGTTCTTAAAAAATATGAATTTTCTATTTTTTACAATGTTCATTTGCTAATAATCAAGTTTATAGAGCTATCTTGAGACACTTTAGTACCTTCTCTTGGATTTTGACTTAGAACAGTGTTTGGTAAAAATTCATCTTGCGGAACAAATTTAATAGATCCTTCTTTCAAACCTACTGAACTAATCTTCTTTATAGCTTCACTATAGAAAATTCCTTCTAAATCAGGCACTGTAACGAAATCATTTGGTGCCAAACCAGTACTAACTTCGAGTCTTACTCCAAGACCTTTCCTGAGACTATCTAGAGGAGCAGGACCTTGCCAAGATACAATTCCCTTAGGATAGTTGGGGCTATAAGCATACTGTACAGAAATTACGTTAAGGCCATTTTGGTCTAATTCTATTTCTGCAGATCTCAATGTTTTTCCGAGAACATCTGGTACCAGTATTTTCTGACTAAGCTGAGTAATCTTAATTTTGATTGCTCTGCCGGCTTTCACTTCTTTTCCTGCTAGAGGAAATTGTTCTAATATAATACCAGGGTTAAGATCATTTGTGAAGATTGTATCTGCAACAACAACTTGTATGCCTTCAGACTTAGTAATAGACTCTGCTTCTAGTATGCTCAAACCTTCAAGATCAGGTATAGCAATCATACTCTTTTGATTTATATAGGTTGGCATCAATAAGTAATTAATAAATAGAATAAAAAATATTCCAGTGGTTAAAAAAATCAATATGTGTTTAAGATAATTCACCTAATTAAACCTACTGCCTTTTAATGTTGGCATTCCTAATATAAAATCTTTCGCAGGCATTATTTTCTTTCCTTCCATCTGCACTTTATGAATTCTTAAAGATTCTACAGTACATGCAATATCAAAAAAATCACTAGAAATAGTATCAACTTCTCCAGCTCTTTTAGAGGATTGATTCTTAATCAATTCTGACTCAAAGAATTTAATTCTTTTTCCATTGATCATGGTATATGCACCAGGATAAGGACTGAATGCCCTAATCTGAGCATGTATATCTGATGCAGACTTGTCCCAATTAATCATAAATTCCTCCTTTGTAATTTTAGGCGCTAGAGTAACTAGGGATTCATCTTGAGAGTAGGGTTCAATTTTTTTATCCAAATATTTCCCTATAGAACTCACAACTAAATCTGCACCCATATTGCTTAACTTTTCCGATATTGATCCATAGTTATCTTTATCGCTGATATGATAAGATGCTTGTTCTAAAATCTTTCCTGTATCTACCTTTGGTTCAATCAAAAAAGTGGATACCCCTGTAACTTCTTCATGATCTAAGATTGCTCTCTGGATAGGAGCTGCTCCTCTATATTTTGGCAGCAAAGATGAATGAAGATTGATTGCACCGTACTTTGGTATGCTCAATAATAATTTTGGTAATATTTTATAAGCAACAACAACAAATAAATCAGGATTTATGTTTTGAACCTTCTTGATAAATTCTTCATTTAAAAGATCGTTGCACTCAAGAACATGTAAGTTCTCATTTTGTGCAAGAGTTTTTACTGGAGTATCAATCAACTTTTGACCACGACCCATTTTTTTTGATTGATTAGTCACTACACAAGCAACATTATATGATTCGGCACATTTCAATAATACAGGGTTCGAGAAATCTGTATTACCAAAAAATATAATTTTTATAGATTTATCTGACATTATTAGATTTCATTAATTTCAGTGCTTTATCATACTTTAAAAGATCTGCTGGAGTAGCATAGTCTGTAATTAATTTTCCATCTAAGTGATCATTCTCATGCTGAATGACAGTCGCTAACATTCCAGAAAATTCTTTAGTACATCTCTCTAGATTTTCATCAATATAGCTATAGGTAATTGTATCAAATCTTTCAACATTAATCCTAATCTCAGGTAATGACAGACAACCTTCTGAGTCTACACAAGATCCACTTCCCTTTTCAATCTTACCATTCATGAATACCATTGGTGATGTATCGCGGTATTCAGATATATGGCTTATATCAACTACAAACATTCTTTTATTGATTCCAATTTGATTAGATGCTAATCCAAGACCATCAAATTCATACATAGTATCAAACAGATTATTAATGAGATCATCCACATTCGAAAAGTCTGTTATATCTGTACATACTTCTCGTAAAGCCTTGTGACCATAGGTAACTACTTCTTGAACTGCCATCTTAGTCTTTTGTTTCTGAATTCTTTAATCTAGTTATAGCCGCAATATCTACTGTGAGTTCATTATTGTTAGATACACGAAGAGTAACTTTATTATTTCTTACTTGAATAATTTTCCCATGTATCCCTCCAATAGTCACAATACTGTCACCTTTTTTCAAATTCTTCTGAAGGTTTTTTACATCTTCTTGTTTTTTATTATTCGGCCTTAGAATGAAATAATATAAAACCAAGAATATCAAAAAAATTGGTAATTGCGCAAGAAAGGCATCAAAAAATGATACCTCAGATTCTTGAAAGTATAATTTATTTATTATCATACAGCAAAGTTAGTCTAGCTATCCCCTTTTAACAAGCGCATTAGAAAAGGTCTTGCTAGTATAACGCATATAATAAAAAGCATCATATTTGATAAGATAAGGAGAGAATTAAATAAGCTATCATCATATTTAAAGATAATAGAATGTTCACCTTTATCGATCAATATACCCCTAAGTACTCCATTTGTTTGATAGATTTTTATTTCTTTATTGTCGATTGTCGCTTTCCATCGCTCAGGATAATCCACTTCACTTAAAACAAGAAAAGCTTGTTCCGAAGATACATTTACATCTAGAGAGATTTCATGAATATCCCAATCTAATCGCGTAATTTCTCCCTTTGATAATGATTGAGAATCTAAACCCTTAACAACTGCAATATTTTCAGGATCAAAAGCAGTAGCTGTTAAATAACTATATAAATTGTGATCTTCTTTGATAATATTTTTTACAAACCATGCCCTATCAAGATTATTCTTTAATCTGTAAATATGTAAATCTGTATTACCAAATGCAGAATAGTATTCTGTATTTAAAGATAATTCAAATTCGCTATGATTTAGCTCAACTGGACTTAATAAATATTTAACATTTAGAAATTTCAATACAGGAATCGATAATAGATTGTTAGTTTGACTTAATAAATCCGTATAATGCCTAAATTTAGCTGGATGGTAACCTCCAACCGACTGAATTCCATGAAATTTTAATTTAGGATCTTGAAATAACTCTCCTGCTGAATAAACTCTATATAAATCTAAATCATTTTTCAAAAATCTAATGGCTTCGTCTTCTTTAAAAAATGAATCAAATTTTTCTTTAGAAACTATTTGTGTTTTTTGCATACTGCTATCTGGAGGAGAAATAATATTTTTATCTATTCTATAAATATCAACAATTGATAAGATTAAAAATGCAGCTATGATTGTTTCTGATGGAATTTTTCTAAATCTCTCTATATTTAATATACTACTAAGAATCTCCTTCAAGCCAAAAGCTGCAAGTATATATAAAATAAAATTTGATAGAATTAAAATCATACTTGGTACTCGAAAATTGCTAAAATAAGGAAAGAAAGAGTAAAAGAAATTGTATAGAATATCGAAGTATTTTCCAAAAGATAAAAATATAGATAGCAACAAAATACTTATAAAAAAAATCTTCTTATTGTTGAGCCTGATTATAGAAAATAAGGATGAAAGAATTACAAAAAATCCAATATAATTAGGGTAATCAGTAAAAGGCATATAACCAGAGTAAGATGATCCACCAAATCCATAATAGTGAGGGAAAATATAAGTGATTAATTCTTTTGGATGCATAGACCAATTAGTAGCATATTGATAATGATTATCTCCGCCAGCCCTGATTGAATTACCTAAATAGTCTAATGATGGATAATAGATATGGGAAGCCAATAAAAATCCTAAGCCACATGAGAGTATAAAATATAAAATATACTTATTCTTATCATGCTTTTGCTTAATGAGAGAATAACAAAAATATGCTCCAGCTAACATACAAGAATAATAGGCTATTTGCACATGACCTCTTTGCAATTGAAGTCCTATCAATAAAGCAAGCATAAGTGCAGATTCTATGGAGACTGAATATCTCAATCTATTAATAGCATATAATATCCAAGGAATATAGGCTGCGGTCATCATTTGACTCCCATGGCCGAAAACAATCATTGTAATAAGATAAGGATTTAACATCCATAATAATCCTATAGAGAATGCTATTAATTTAGAAATCTTAAATTGCTCTAATAGTAAATACATTCCTACCCCAGAGAATACTAAATGTATTAATTGAATGTTAAGATCAGAAATTCCTAATCCAATCATTACTCTAGTTGGAAAATATAATTCATTAATATAAGTGAATGCTTCCATGGTTGGCATGCCAGAAAAAATCCATGGTTGCCATAAAGGCCAATTACCTATTTTCTCCTTATATATGTCTAGAATATGA
>JAYZIW010000009.1:0-5339 GCA_036165075.1 Fidelibacterota bacterium
TATAATATTTCCTTGTTTTTTCAATAATATTATCAAAAATTCATACACATATTCCGGAGTAGCTCAGTTGGTAGAGCGAGTGACTGTTAATCACCAGGTCGGGAGTTCGAGTCTCTCCTCCGGAGCAAATTTTCTATATAAACTAAATTAATTTCTTGACAAACATTTTTAATCTTTTTTATTATCTCACTAATTAAAATCGCTTTTTAAGAGTTGAAGCAGATCTTAATGAAAAAATTGATCTGGCCATGCACTTAGAAAGAGTTTCATTACTTTTTAAGAGTTGAAGCAGATATGGATGAGAAAATATATCTGGCCATGCGATTAAATAAGTCTTAGGGGGCGTTTTTAAAAGTTGAAGCTAATTTTATGAAAATGGAGATTAGGCCATGCAATTAAAAACAATGTCTTTATCTATATGTATAGCCTGATTTATAGCTTTGCTATAATATAAACAATTATGATATATTAGGAGATAATATGGATTTTCTTACACTTTGGTCTTTACTCGGATTTCTATTCGCTGTCTATGCTGTGACAGCAAATGACAGCATCCAGACTCTTGGAACATATATTTCATCCAATCGAGATGTGAAATGGTATTGGATGTTTGCCTATATGGGGTCAATATTTGTTATTACCATGATTCAAGGATTTTATATAAACGATCCAGCATTTGGTAGATTAGATAAGTTTCCAGAAATCACAATAGAATGGTATCATGCAATAGCACCATTAGTGCTTGTCGCACTAACGCGACTAAAGATACCCGTTTCTACTACATTTTTAGTGTTATCAGTTTTTGCATCATCTATTGTGATGGAAAAAATGTTGTTAAAAAGTTTTGCAGGATATGCAGTATCGTTTGTTTTTGCTTGGGGGTCCTGGTATTTAATTAGTAAGTACTTTTTAAATGAAGGAGAAAAAGGTAAAAATAAATACAATGAATATTGGAGAGTAGGTCAATGGCTAACTACGGGTTGGTTGTGGGCAACATGGTTAAAGCATGATTTGGCAAATATCATGATATTTTTGCCGAGATATAGTTCTGTTCAATCTACCACATTTCAATTTTTTGTCATTACTGTAATGCTTTTAGGATTGGCATTTATGTTTTATGAGCGAGGAGGTAGGATTCAAGAAATTGTCTTATCTAAAACCAACACACGATATGTTCGATCAGCTACTCTTATTGATTTAGTATATTGTTTTGTTTTATACTATTTCAAAGAAGTAAACAATATACCGATGAGTACTACATTTGTTTTTATGGGAATGTTAGCAGGGAGAGAGCTTGGTATTTGGATGTCTCTTGGCTATGGCGAACTAACATATACGAGTAGACATAAAAAGGCAATTTTCCCAATGCTATATAAAGATTTCCTTAGACTAATGCTAGGACTGATGATTAGCGTTTCACTTGCCTATGGAATTCAGTGGTATAGTGCACTTTAAAAATGATATGTTGCAGCACTGAAAACTATTGATGATATTATTGTAAATATGAATCTAAAAAATAAAATTGTATTAGTAACAGGTGCTGCCAAAGGCATTGGACTTGCTACCGTTAAGCGACTACTCAAAAAAGAAGCAAAAGTTATTCTATGGGATTTTCAACCTGATGATTTAAATACTGCTGTTCAATCTTTAAAAAATGAGGGTCATGACGTGTTTTCTCAAGTATGTGATGTTACCAATAAAGAACAGGTCTATGACAACGCAGAAGTCATCAAAAAAGAAATTGGAGATATTGACATATTGATCAATAACGCTGGAACGGTGTATACAGGGTATATGTTAGATCGTTCAGATGCAGAATTAGAGAATATGATTAATGTGAATTTTACTTCTATGATTTATACTATTCGTGCCTTTATGCCTGCAATGTTAGAAAAGAATAAAGGACATATTGTTAATATTTCATCAGCATCTTCATTAATTGGTGCTCCTAAATTAGCAATATATGCTGCCACAAAATGGGCGGTCATGGGCTTAACAGAGTCGTTAAGAATGGAAGCAATTAAGATGGGAAAAAAGGGAGTAAAATTCTCTTCAGTGCATCCTAATTTCTTGAAAAAAGGACTATTTGAAGGAACAAAACTAAATTTCTTAGGATCTATATTTGCTCCAGGCGTTAAATCACATGATGCGGTTGCAAAAGTTATTGTAAATAAAGCAATTCGTTGGGGATTTCATTCACCTAAGGTTCCTTGGATTATGAATCAATCTGTGTTATTAAGAGCATTACTTCCAAGTTCTCTATTAATCAAATTTGGAAATATATATGGTGTAAATAATATGATGGATGAGTATACTGGTTATAAGGATGGTCGTTAATTTTTTTCTTTACTATAAATATTGAGAATAAGTAGAATAAGCCAATGAATAATAGAATAAAAATAGTATTCACAATATGCAGTTTATTTCTCGTCACTAATTGCAATCAAGATACATCCAATACAGGCAAGAATGAAGAGTCTCTGATAGTAACTTTTGAAGATTCATTAAGTTATGCTCTTGGTGTGAACATTGGAAAGAATTTACCTGACGCACAATTCAATAGAGATCTTTTGAAGCAGGGATTGGATGATTACTGGGATAAAAATGAACCAAGATTGAACAATGAGGATAGACAACAAATATTACGAGAGTTTAATGTAAGAAATTCTGAAATAGAAAGAGATGCCATGCAATTAGCATCAGAAGGTGCGAGAGAATTATCTAGAAAAAATAAAATGGCAGGACAAGAATTTTTAGAAAATAACAAAACAAAAGAAGGAGTGCGTGTTCGTCAACGTAGTGGACTACAATATAAGATTGTTGAAGAAGGATCTGGTAAGGTCCCAGATTATGATGACAAAGTGACTGTACATTACCATGGATACTTAATAGATGGTCACAAGTTTGATAGTAGCTACGATAAAGGTCAACCAATGACACTCGAATTATCACGTTTTGTCCCTGGTTTCCAAGAAGCATTGCTTATGATGCCTGTTGGATCAAGATGGGAAGTTTATATACCTTACAATTTGGCGTACGGAGAAGCAGGAATTAGAGGTTCAAAGTTAGGAGAGTATGTTATTCCACCTTCTTCAACTCTTGTCTTTGAAATGGAATTATTAGCTATTGTTGAATAAATCAATAAGGAGATAAATATGATGTTATTAATTAAAAAATGGTATATAGCGCTCTTAATTATCTTCTCGCCATTAATTGCTCAGGATATTAATGGAAAAGTTGTATTTGCCTATACAGATAAAGAGGAAGCAGAATCTTTTAGCTTAAAACGAGTTTATTTAACCTTCTCTAAAGCAATTTCTGAAGAACTTTCAGTCACAATTCAAACAGATGTTGATTCAGAAAGTTCTCCTCAAAATATTTATCTTAAAAATGCCAAAGCAGATTGGAAAACATTAAATGGAACGGTTGTTATCGGATTGCAAGGCATGAATATGTTTAAAATTCAAGAAATGAACTGGGGAAAACGCTATCTTGGTAAAACTGTAATGGATCGTTTTAAATACTCTAGTTCTGCTGATATGGGAATAGGATATTATCACTCAAAAGATAAATTGCATGGTAGCATATTAATGACAAATGGTACGGGTTTTAAAAAATCAGAGGATGATTCACACAAAAAATTATCTTTACAATTGATTTATGGAAATTCAAAACTATCCAAGTCTGATGGATTCAATGTGGGTGCAGTTTTTTCTCATGAACCTTATGAGAGAGAAGGTGAAGTTGGAATTCCAGAACAGCCTACAGGAGAGCATAACAAGAAAGTATTTGGAGTCTTCGGTGGATATGCAAAGAACAATTTGCGTATTGGAGCAGAATGGAATCAACTAGAAGATTCTGGATTGCTAGATGGCAATTACAATGACAATCTTTCGTCCTTTTATATAAACTATGCTTTTAACCCTAAAAACACTTTAGTTATGAAGCATGATATGGTATCTGGGAATAAAGATGCTAATTATACAGTAGTTGCAGTAGAATTTGCTCCCACCAAAGGATTAAAGGTTGCACCGAATGTACGTTCTGATGATGGCACCAATGCTCTTGGAGTAAATTTCCAATTTGCATTTTAGAATGCTTTATGTACCGATAGCAATATTACTCATTCTTATTATAGCATATCGTTTCAGAAATGCTATTATTATGAATATCTATAAGCTTCCACTTATTAGAAAGTCTTGGCAATTACCAGTAATGGACGCAGGAACATTTGAAGTAAGTCCTAATAATGATAAGCCGGTGGTAGTGTGCTGTGGTGATAGCATTACGCATGGACACATTGGATATGACTGGGTAAGTACATTACGCAAGAAAGATGATTCAAAAATATATATTAATGCAGGGATTAATGCTGATTTAACATGGAACTTAAATGAGAGGGTAGACAACATTATTAAGCACAATCCTGACTATATTACTATTTTAATTGGGACCAATGATGCAATTGGTAGTCAAAATATTAAACATATTCAAGATTATTACATGGAAACAAAAGGATTGCCACGATTACCTCATATTGATTGGTATGCATCAGAATTAGAACGATTTATTGCAACAATTCAAGATCAAACACATGCAAAGATTGCAATTAGCACTCTTCCTTGGCTAGGAGAGCAGTCTGATGCTGAAATTATCAGAGTTGTCAAAGCCCACAATAATATTATTAGATCATTATCTCAGCAATATGGATTAACACTTATCGATTTATTTAAGCATTTTGAAGACTTAATTGATTCCAATGATAGCGTGCCATATACCACGACGGAATGGAGAAGATTAAGAGGGCTAAGAACTGTTATCTTACATTATGTATTTGGATGGAGTTGGAATCGTACTGGAGAGAAATATAGATTAAAGTTGTTGTGTGATCATATTCATCTAAATGAGAAGTCGGGAGCAATATTTCAAAATCTGATGGAAGACTTTATTAACGAGGTGAGTACCCCCGACATGAAATGAATCAAATTTTAATCTATTTTTTTCAAGGCTTCAACTAATTGAAATTCTTTCTCAAATCTTTCTTTCATGCCACCTTTTTCTTTAAGTAATATGTATCCATAAGATTTTGATCCAATTGCAATTTTATCTCCATAGCGAGTATCATACCAATATTGATCCCCTTTACTATCGATAATTACTTGGTATCTACCATTTTTAGTTTCTTCTTTGTGATCTTCAAATCCCATTAATAAAAACAAATTCACTGTTGTTAATATTCCAATTAAAAAACTCTTAATGTCTAATTTCATATTTCTCTCCTTATTTATTTTTATCAATATACCAGAATAGTCTTGTAAAATAAAAGGGATTTTAAAAAG
>JAYZIW010000010.1:0-11002 GCA_036165075.1 Fidelibacterota bacterium
GATGAACATTTACAGCCATTCCTATAAAAACGGCTGTCAACAAAGCAAATACATATGCTTGTAAAAATCCTACTAAAATTTCTAAAAATATTATACAAATAGATAGTGGAACTGAAAATAAACTAGCCCCTACTAATCCCATTAAAACACTATTATAAGATTGTGCAATCTGCATTACAAGTCCAGTAAAAATTATTAATGCTAAATGTCCTCCCATCATATTTCCTGCTAACCTCAAAGTCAAAGTAAGAGGTCTAAGTAGCATTCCTAAAATCTCAATTGGAACAACAATAAAATATAAGGGCCAAGCTAATCCTGGAGGAGCAAAATTTTTCCAATGTCCAATTGGACCATATTTTTTAATTCCTGCAATTGTAAACGCAAAAAATGTAATAGTAGCCAATGCAAAATTTAAATTGATATTGGCAGTAACTGTATTTCCTCCATGGGTTAAAGGATATAAAAATGTATTATGATAGTCAATATTGACAAGTTTAGATCCAAAATAATTTATAAAACCTAGAAAATCAAAAATAGGGATTAAGCCTAAAAAATTACCAACTAGAATAAAGAAGAAAAGCGTATAAATAAGAGGAGCCCATTCTCTATAATATTTTTCTCCAATAAAATTCTTTAAAACATTTTCTCTTATATAAACAACAATCATTTCAATAAAATTCATTGGTTTTCCAGGCACTTTAGTGTGGCTTGTAATATATCTTTGTACTAAAAATATGATGGAGGTTACAGTAATAAATGCAACTAATAATAATAGGAAAACATGTTTGGTTATAGAAAAATCAATACCATATTTTGTAGCAATTGAAGAATTATGGAAATCAAAAAAAGGATATAGTGCATGCATAGCACCTGCCTCATAATTATTACCCACTTTTTTAATATCCATTGAATCTGCAACATGAGAAATAGCTTCATAAACAGGGTCTAATTCTTTACTACTATCTCCACCGCCACCTGCAATTATAGGCGAAATTAACATTAAACATATAAAAAATATTTTTAATGTATTATTCATCAGAATTATGGGTGATATTTTTTTGCAATTGGCATCGCTGAAACATAAGGAAAAAAAATCAATCAGAAAATAGCAAAAAACATATTTTTTAATATTTTTTCATGACAGCTTGATAAGCTTTAATAGATGCGTGAATAACACCGCCAATAATAGCAACATATGATACATCTTTTGTAATTAAATATTCAACTAGCATCCAGGCAACAATGATACCAAAAAACTCAAAATATATAGAATAACTTTCAGACATGATTGAGCTTAACGATCTTTTAGAAGGCTTCATTTATAAATTCAAATCATCTTCCATTATTTCACAACGTCCAGAAAATTGAGCTCCATCTTGTATTGTTAATACTTTATATTTCAAGTCTCCCACTAATTCACATTTACTCAAAAGTTCAGCAGGTCCATTAATAAAAACATCGCCTTGAATATATCCATTGATTTGTATTGTTGAAGCTTTTACATCTCCAAAAATCTTGCCTTTTTTTGCTAATTGAATTGCTCCATCAGTAAATACTGCTCCTCTTATCTCTCCATAAATAGTGATATTGCCAGTTAGAGTGATATCGCCGTCAATTTGTACATCTTCAGCAATAATTGTTTGACTATTAATTGATTTATTGTTCATTAGATTCTTCTTCAAATTTATCAGCTTTTTTTGAAAAATTAGGGAAAAAAGTTAAGGGATCAATTGGAGCTCCATCTTTCCAAATTTCAAAATGTAAGTGAGGACCTGTAGACACTCCAGTATTACCCATTTTTGCAATAAGGATGCCACGATCTATTTGATCATTTTTATTAACAAAGTTTTCTTGATTATGATAATAATGAGAATAATATCCATTCCTATGATCAATTACAATGCCATTGCCTAGCTCTTTAGAATGGTCACTATAAATTACTACACCATCAGCTATTGCAAAAATAGGTGTAGATTCATTGCTAACAATATCAATCCCAAAGTGTAAGGCAGTAGGATTAAAATCATTACTAATAATTCCATCAGTAGGTTTAAAATCGGGAGTATTATTAGTTACCATAAATCTAATTTTACTATCCGATAAATCATTTTTACCATCTGAGTTAATAAGATTTTCGATATAAGATTTCATCAAGCCTATCTCCTCTAAAGTGTCGCTAATATTATCTATAATCTCTTCTTGTTGTTTAATTTCTTTATTAATAGCTGTGATTATAAAATATTCTTTAACAATAGGTATGGAAAGGATAATAAGTGATAGAGAAGCAATAAAAGAAAATGCTATTAACGATAAACTAACTATCAAAGTAGGTCTATTAAATTCAGATTGCCAAGTCTTATCATTAAATGGGGAAATAAATAATATTTTATATTTTTTAAACTTCATAAATATGCTATTCAAAATCTGATTTTATACTTTTCAACTTATCAATAACGCGATCCCATGTTTTAGAATCAAAATGAATCTTTACAAAACCTTTTTTTGTTTTTTTGTTATTCTTGATAGTTACTTTTGTGCCAATAATCCTTGCGATGTTATTTTCAATTTGATTTATCTGTTTATCGCGCTTCATACTATTGGATGCTGCTGCCTCGACTTTTCTTACAGACATTTTTTCCTTCAGTAATCTTCTCCAAAGAAGAATCATGCCTTGGGTTGTCTTTTTTTGTAGTATAGCCCTTGCTTGACCTGCATTAATCTCATTCTTAAGAATGCTATCTTGAATCTCTTTAGGCAGATTTAGCAATCTTAATGAATTAGAAACTGCTGGACGTGATTTACCAACCGTTTTTGCAATCTCAGTAATAGAGCTATCTAGATTATCCTTTAAGTATTGGTAAGCCTTTGCTTGTTCTATTGCGTTTAAATCTTCCCTTTGTATATTTTCGATTAATGCCATATACATTATGTCTTTATTCGAATCTGCATCAATAATGTATGCTAATATCTTTTTTCTTTTTAATAATTGATGAGCTCTAAATCTTCTTTCTCCTGCAACAATAACATATTTATTATTAGATGCTCGAACTGTAATAGGACTTATTAATCCTTTCTCATCAATAGACTGTGCTAATTGTTTTAAAGATTTTTCGTTGAATACTTTTCTAGGCTGATTTGGGTTAGGAATAATTTTACTAACTAATATGCGATTCTGCTCTAAATGATCAGATGATTTTTTTGGGGTAAGTAAAGCCCCAATTCCTTGGCCTATTTGATTATTTTTTTTCATTTACAATTTCCAATGCTAATTCCATGTAGTTTTTTGCTCCAGCACAATCAACATCATACATAATAGCTGGTTTACCATCATCTGGAGCCTCTGCTAATCTTATATTTCTGCTAATTTTTGTCTTAAGCAACTTATTTTTAAAATTTGATTTTAATAGATCTTCTACTTTCCTTGCTAAACGTAATCTTTTTGTATGCATAGTAATGAGGATTCCAAGTATTTTTAGGTCATTATTCATATTATCTTGAACTAATCTAATTGTTTCTTGCAAGCTCTTTAAACCTTCTAAAGCAAAGAATTCACTCTGAATAGGTATTAAGATGTTGTTTGATGCTACAAGGGCATTTAATGTTAACAAACCTAAAGATGGAGGACAGTCTATTAAGATAAAATCATAATCTTTTTTCACCGTATTAATTAATCGCAATAATTGTTTCTCTCTGTTTTTTACTCCAACCAATTCCACCTCACAACCTACCAAATTATTATCTGATCTAATAAAGTGAAGATAATCTAGGTTTGTGCTTGATGTTACTTTTCTTATTGTTTGATTTCCACTCAACGCGTCATAAATAGAGTAACTACTATCAATTCCAAAATCTGATAATCCAGTTGTTGCATTTGCCTGAGGATCAAAATCAATAAGAAGTGTTTTCTTTTCCAATATAGCTAAACTAGCAGCTAGATTAATAGCTGTAGTAGTCTTACCCACACCACCTTTTTGATTAATAACTGCGATAATTTTCTTCATTTGAGCAAAAAATTTACTTGGTATTCAATCTTAATACAAAGTTTTTAAAAAATCATCTCAATTGAGTTAATTTACAACATGAATAATGCAATTTTAATTACAGGGTTCAATGGTGAAATAGGCAGGCAAACTCTTTTATCCTTATCTAAGAAAAAAGAACTTATTATTGCTTTAGATATTCATGAATCAGACGTTAAATATGATAATGTCATTTATATAAAAGATAGCATCTTAAATAAGAATATTATCGATTCAATATTCGATGATTATAAAATTACTGAAATATATCATTTTGCTGCATTGCTAAGTCAGACTGCAAATAAAAATCCACAATTAGCTCATCAAGTGAACGAGGAAGGTTCTAAGCTAATAATTAATACTGCTATAAATCATGGTAAGAAACATAAGTCATTTGTAAAAATATTTTTTCCTAGCTCAATTGCAGTATATGGACCAAGAAAACTAACAAACGCTAAAGAACAAGATATTATCAAACCCAATACAATATATGGATGCAATAAACTAGCTATAGAACAATTTGGTACTCAAAAATATGAAGAAAGCATTGCAATCGGTTGCGGAATTGATTTTCGATGCTTAAGATTTCCTGGTATTATCAGTCCATATACCATACCATCGGGAGGTACCACCGATTTTGCTCCACAAATGCTACATGCAGCTTATAATAATGAGAAATATATCTGCAGAGTAGATAGATCAACTACACTTCCCTTCCTAGGTATTAAAAATGCAGTTAATGCTATTTTACAAATTATGGATCCTAAAAATATTGAATCAAAACTTAGAGCATTTAATGTACAAGAAGTCACTTTAAGTCCAAAAGAAATAGTCTTAGAACTACAAAAGGAATTTCCAAAATTTATCGTAGATTATAATATAGATTCTAAATTCCAATCTATTGCAGATACATGGCCTGAAAACTTAAATTGTGATGAGGCGATAAAAAAATGGAATTTTAGTAATAATAAGAATGAAATTTTTAGAAATTATCTAATACCAGAAATAAGAAAACACTATGAAAAAGATTAATAATATCTTAGAAAACCAACTTGAACAAATCAAAAGAGATGGTACTTTCAAGAATGAACGCATTATTCAAACTCCACAAGAAACAGCTATTAATGTACTTGGGGAAACTGTCATTAATTTTTGTGCTAATAACTATCTAGGGCTATCGAATAATAGCGATATAAAAAAAGCAGCTATTGAAGCAATTGATGAGTGGGGTTTTGGGCTAAGCTCAGTAAGATTTATTTGTGGTACTCAGACAATTCACAAGGAATTAGAGGAAAAAGTCAGTGAATTTCATGGAAAAGAAGATACCATCCTTTATTCTTCTTGTTTTGATGCAAACGGTGGATTATTTGAAACAATTTTATCAAAAGAAGATGCTGTTTTCTCCGATGAACTAAATCATGCTTCTATTATAGATGGCATAAGATTATGTAAAGCAGAAAAAAATCGTTATAGACATACAGATATGGATCACTTGGAAGAATTATTGCAAAAATCTAGTGCTCGATTAAAATTAATTGCTACAGATGGAGTGTTTAGCATGGATGGAGTGGTAGCGCCATTAAAACAAATTGTTGCATTAGCAAAAAAATATGATGCAATGATTATGGTTGATGACTGTCATGCAACAGGATTTCTTGGTAATAAAGGAAGAGGTAGTGCAGACTACCACAGTGTTTTGGATGATATCGATATTATCACTTCAACATTTGGAAAAGCACTAGGGGGTGCTTCTGGTGGATTTATATCTTCCTCTAAAGAGGTTATCCAAACTCTCAGACAAAAATCTAGACCTTATTTATTTTCAAATAGTCTTGCTCCTCCACTGGTTGCAGCATGTATCAAAGTATTTGATATGATTGAAGATGATTTTAGTTATAAAAATAGGTTAGAAAAAAATACAATGTATTTTCGTAAAAAAATTAAAGAACACGGTTTTGATATCAAAGGTACTGATCATCCGATTGTACCTATTATGATTTATGACGCAAAAAAAGCTGTAAAAATGTCTGAAGACTTGCTGAAAAAAAATATATATGTTATTGCATTTTCATACCCAGTAGTAGGTAAAGAGCAAGCAAGAATCAGAGTTCAACTTTCTGCAGACCATACCCAAGAACAACTTGACCATGCATTAGGTGCTTTTTATGATGTTGGAACGGAGTTAAATATAATTTAAAAAAATAGTGAAAAAGTATTTGAAAGTATTAAATTCTTTTCACTTTAAATTAAATAAAATATGAACAATACATTAAGAACAAGATTACTATCAATTCTATTTATTTTTGGGTTAGGGATTTATGCGCTTTTCCCATCAATTAAATATCAATTGTTAAGTGATGATGCAAAAAATAACTTATCAAAAGATGAGCTCGCATATTTTGAATCTAAGAGTATCAAACAAGGTCTTGATTTAAAAGGTGGTATATATATTGTTCTTGAAGTAGATCTTCCACAGCTGGTTAATACTCTAGCAAAAAATAAAGATAAAAAATTTGATAGATTTCTAACTGAGTTAAATCAAGAATATAAAAATAATAGTGCCGATTTCTTCACTTTGTTTGAACAGAAAGCATCGCAACAAGATTTAAAACTTCCTAGATATTTTATTAGCTATGGTAAAACAAAAGATCAAATTATTGAACAACTAAGTTTACAGTCAACCGACTCTATTAATAGAATTATTGAGATTATTCAAAATCGTGTAGATCAATTTGGAGTATCAGAACCAACAATCCAAAAACAAGGGAATAATAGAGTTGTTGTTGAATTAGCTGGCATTCAAGATTCTGAACGTGCTAGAGAATTATTACAAAGCACTGCTTTACTAGAATTAATGATTGTTAAAGATGTAGAAAATACGAATACAATTGTTAGACAAATAGACGGTATTGTATCCGTTAATATCGAAGAGAGTAAAGATAATGTTGATCAATTATTTAGTGCTGATACTGATGAAGGAAATAACTTAGGATTCTCATCTTTATTAATAGCAGTAGGTAGTGATTTAGCTATTTCGTCAGACAATATACCTACATTAAAAAATATTTTAAGTCAGGAAAACGTTCAGCAGGTTCTAGATGCAACTGGCAGCCTATTCCTTACTAGCAATTCTCCTGTAACGCTAATCAATGATTTTGGAGAGGAAGAAGAAGTGTATTTATTGTACCATCTCGTTGATAATGCAGAACTAACAGGCGGTGTAATAGAAGATGCACAAATGAGATTAAGCCAATCTGGTGTTAGTGCTGGACAAGCTACTGTACAAGTTGAGATGAATAATGAAGGTTCAAGAGAGTGGGCAAGAATTACTGGGGTTAATGTTAATAAAAGAATTGCAATTGTATTAGATAAAAAAGTGCATATGGCTCCTGTTATTAGAAGTCAAATTTTTGGAGGTGCTACCGTTATTGAAGGTATGGATTCTATACAAGAAGCAGAAGATATTGCTATTGTGTTACGTGCTGGTGCATTACCGGTTCCTGTAACAATAGTGGACCAAAGAGTCGTTGGTCCTTCTCTTGGTGCTGACTCTGTTAGCGCAGGAACATCATCCATTATGATCGGTCTACTATTAATTGTCCTATTTATTATATTCTATTATCGAGCATCAGGGTTTATTGCAAGCTTCTCTCTAATGTGGACTTTAATATTGCTACTAGGAGTATTAGCACTGCTAGAAGCAACATTAACTCTACCAGGAATTGCAGCGCTTATTTTAACAGTAGGAATGTCAGTTGATGCTAACGTTATTATCTTTGAAAGAATTAAAGAAGAATTAAGAAATGGTAAATCTGTAAGATCTGCAATTGATTCAGGATATGAAAGAGCTATTACGACTATTGTCGATGCAAATTTAACAACAGGGATTGCAGCAGCTGTATTATATCAGTATGGTAGTGGTCCAATTAAGGGATTTGCTACAGTATTATTCTGGGGTATTATTGTCAGTATGTTTACAGCAATCATTGTTACACGATTTGTATTTGATTTTATTACATCGAGAAAAAATATAGAGAAACTGAGTATCTAATTATGAAATTTATAGAAAATACAAAAATAAACTTTATGGCATTGAAAAATGCTGGATTCACAATATCTGGTATTATGGCAACTGGCTCTATTATATTATTGCTAATGGGCATTAATCTTGGTATTGATTTTAAAGGTGGAACCATGATCGGATTAAATTTCTCTGAAGAAGTAAATATTGAAGAAATTAGAAATGTAATGAAAGCAATTCCATCAGATAGCCAAGTTGTGGATTTAAGTACAGAAGAAATTAAACATTTTGGTAGTACGGATGATGTAATGATTAAAGTTAAAGCTAGAGATAATGTATCTCCAGATTTTGCTCAAGATATCGTAAACCATATTTATCAAACTATGGGAGATAAGGCTCCTGAAGATAAAAATAATTTTATCCTCTCATTGGATACTGTAAGTCCAAAAGTAGGTACTGAATTAAGTGGAAAAGCATTCTGGTCTATCCTCTCTTCTCTTGCACTAATCTTACTATATATTTCTATTAGATTTGAATTCAAATTTGCTATTGGTGCAATTCTAGCGCTTATACATGATATTACAATTACTTTGGGAATCTTTTCTTTAACGGGATATGAGATTACTCTAAGTACAGTAGCTGCATTCCTAACAATCGTAGGTTATTCACTCAATGACACTATTGTAATTTTAGATAGAATTAGAGAAAATATGAGATCTTCTGGCACTGTCTTGCTTGACGCCACTATTAACAAGAGTATTAATCAATCATTGAGTAGAACTCTTATTACATCACTAACAACATTGCTAGTAATTACAGTATTATTAATGTACGGTGGAGTAACTATCCGTCCTTTTGCCTTTACGTTGCTTGTAGGAGTAATTATAGGAACATACTCAAGTATTTATATTGCGAGCACATTCCTATCAACTCTTTATAAGTCTAATTAATGAATAATAGAATTCTTTTTCCTTTTATTGCATTATGTCTAATCTGGGGATCCACATGGTATTTCATTAAAATATCTTTAAACGCTGGTATGCCTCCATTCTTTGGGGTAGGATTTAGATTCTTTCTGTCTGGACTATTATTTTTTCTCATTATTGCTTTTCAAAAAAAGTCTATTCCATTAAATAAGCAAGCTATGAAACTGTATCTTTCATTTGGTTTATTAAATTTTGCTCTTTCCTATGGAATTACATATTGGGCAACACAATATATCTATTCTAGTATCTCATCAATCTTATGGGGGTTGTTTCCTTTATTTACTAGCGTGATGGCTCATTTTATGCTATCAGGAGATGATAAAAATGAGAAACTAACTACAAACAAACTATTAGCATTATTTCTAGGGTTTATAGGAATGGTATTTATTGGATCCAATCAATCAATTGATTTACAGTCACAGTCTTTTTTTGCCATTCTAGTGCTTGTAGGAGCTATTATTATTGCAGCATGGCCTAGCGTATTATATAAAAAACATAACGATGTGGTAGGACCATATCAGATGAATGCCGTATGTCAAACATTAACAGGTGTCATTATGTTATCATTGTCATATCTGCTCAAAGAAGATCTAACAGTAATGATATGGGATAATCAATTAATCTTTGCTAGCGTATATCTGGTAATATTTGGCGGAGTAATTTCTTGGGGTATCTATTTCTGGCTCTATCAGCACCTAAGTGTTACTCAAGTAACTTATGTTGCGATTTTTCCTCCAATTGTTGCTATTATTCTAGGATGGATATTTCTTAATGAAGTGCTCAGTACAAAAGAGATTATTGGTACAGCTTTTATTTTAGGAAGTTCAGTACTTATCTATAGGAAGTAAATTATAATTTTATATAAATTGATATAAATATGGGAAATAAGATAAAAAGTTCATTTTTAGCCGGTTTAGCAACCATTGTTCCTCTAGCATTGATAGTATATGTGCTGCAGGCTCTATTTAAAGCAATTATTGGATTAGGCGATAAAGTATCAGAACCTATCAAAGAAGTAGTAAATATTACATTTCTAGGTTTTCATTTAAGCTCTCTAATTGGCATTATTTTTGTAATAATTTCTTTAATTATTGTAGGTGCATTAGCTAGAAATGTATTAGGTAGAAGAGTTGTTACATGGATGGAAAGCATCTTTAAGAGAATCCCATTAATTGGAATGATCTACACAACGAGCAAACAGATCATAGAATCTATCTCTGGTGGTGGTGCTCACTCTTTTGAAAAGGTAGTCTATATTGAATATCCAAGAAAAGGTATGTGGACATTAGGATTTGTAACAAGTGAATCTACCAATCAAACAAACGAAGAATTTTATCACTTATTTGTTCCTACAACTCCAAATCCTACTTCTGGATTTTTTCTCATTGTTCCTAAAGAAGATACACTAGATGCAAAAGTTAGTGTAGAAGAAGGATTTAGAATGATTGTATCGAGTGGAATTGTCGCAAGTAATAAGAATTCAATTATAAAATAAAAAAGGAGCAATAAATGCTCCTTTTTTATTTGAAATATCTAAAAGATAAACGTTAAAATTTTTAACCTCTACCTCTAGCCATTTTAGCGCGAGATACATCTCCATCTTTGTCGATGAAGTATAACCAGCCGCTTTCACGTGTAACACCTGCATCAGCAACTTTTTCTGCATTTCCGCCGCCAGATCCGCCTCGTGACATTCCTGAGCGCCATACGTTACCGTCTTTACCTAAGTAGTATAAGTAACCGCTTTCTTTGCTAACACCTGTTGATTTTACTTTTTCAGCCATGATTTTCTCCTTGAAAATTTAATTGAAAACGTTTTTTATTGTAATCTCTTCTATACTACAGCAAAAGAAGAATTATTGCAAGAAATTTCTCCGACGAGAGTTCCTCTATAAATAAATGGAAAAAACCCCTTTAAATATTTTTTTAATTAACTAAATTCCCTCCATGCCCCGGTAGCTCAGCTGGATAGAGCA
>JAYZIW010000011.1:0-2689 GCA_036165075.1 Fidelibacterota bacterium
TGCAACTGTGAAATCTAATGGGAAATAATAATTTGTAGAAGAACCTCTATAAGAATAAAAAATTGATGCTCCAACTAAATATGGACTATCATTAATCATTGGATCTTGAAAGCTAATATTTAAAGATTTGTATTTTGAAGGATCTTGATTGGAATAGATTGAAAAATTAGTACCTGTACTAAGTCCAACATTAAATTTTTGTCCTCTTCCCATAAAATTATCAAACTCTACTCCCGCTCCACCTGTTATCCCATACTCTCCAGTAAAACCAAGATTCGCATTAATTCTTTGGGTAGATTTTTTTTCTTGAACTACAAAATCTAGGTTAACCCTATCTTCGGATATAGGGCTAACATCAGGTATAACATTGTCAAAATAATTTAGTATCCAAATATCGCGCTGACTACGCATTAACTTAGATCTATTAAAAACATCGCCAGGAAATAATTTTAATTCTCGTCTAATAACATTTTCTCTTGTTTTATCATTTCCTGAAACAAAAATATTTTCTATATACACCTTACTTCCTTCAGTAAAAACAAAATTGATATCTAAGGAATCTGAACCAAATGGTATAATTTCAGGATTAACATTGCTAAATATATATCCTTTGTCTTGATAAACGCTCATCATGTTTTCATAAACTGATTTAGTAAAATTTTCTTCTGAATAAGCATCTCCTTCTTGAATTTTTAGCAACTGTCTTAAAGTCGCTTCATCAGCAATTTCATTACCTTCAAATGTAAAGTTGCGATAATGGTACTGCTCTCCTTCATCAATAGAGAGCGCTAATGTTAATGATGAATTTTCTTTATCTACTATTAGAGTATCGCTCAATACTTGAAAATCTCTATATCCTTCATTTTGATAGAAAAGAGCTAGAGCTGTTTTGTCTTCTTCAAAAGTTTTTTCATCAAAACTTTTTACCCAAAAAGACCACCACTTTCTTTCTTTTGTTTCTTTTAATTCTTTTTTTAGTTTACGCTCTGAGAAATGACTATTCCCTTCAAATGTGATATTTTCTAATCTATATTTTTCATTCTCTATAACAGAAAAAACTACGTCTCTTGCATAGTTAGTACGCACTAAAGTATCTTGCGGAACCTCAATAGTTGATTCAACTTCGACATCAAAGTATCCATCCTCTCTATAAATTTCTTTAATTTTTTTAGTAGCAGCGTCCAAAGAGCTTGGGCGAATTCTTTGCCCCGTTTTTAAATCAATTTTTTCAGTAAACCTTGTTTCTCTTACAGAGATTCCCTCAAATAAAACCTGATTTAATGTAGGGCTTTCTTCTACTATAATTGTAATCTCAACTCCATACTCAGAATCATTATTTAACTCAATACTAACATCGCTAAAAAGGCCTAAATCCCATAGTCGTGTTACAGCAGCAGATATATCAGATCTTTGAATCTGGGTTCCATCTCGTAAGCCTGCAGAATATTTGATCATTTTATCTGAGGTAGTAGCATTCCCTTCAATGTTAACACGATAAAGGTTTACTTCTTGCCCGTATAGCGTGTTAACAAAGAATAGTAATATTATAGCTATATATATATTTCTCATACTTTGTCAGTTAATTTACCAAAAGTCCTATTTCTTTCATTAAAATCTTGTAATGCTTCTACTAAGTCTTTTTCTGTAAAGTCTGGCCAATTTTTCTTACTTATATAGATTTCTGAATAAGCAGATTGCCATAACAAAAAATTACTCAACCTATATTCTCCTGCCGTTCTTATTATTAAGTCCGGATCGGGTATTTCAGGGCAATATAAGTGATTTTTTACAATCTCTTCATCTATTATTTCTTTTTTTTCACTCATAATAATTTTATTAATTGCATCTATAATTTCTTGTCTACCCCCATAGCTCAGGGCTAGAGAAAGAATTAGGCCTGTATTGTTTTTTGTTTTCTCTATAGCGTTAATAACAATTTTCTGTACACTCCTTGGTAAATCCTCTATTCTTCCAACGACTTGAAACACTATATTGTTCCTTTCTAATTCTTTAAGCTCATTGGTGAGCATTCCGCCCAATAAAGACATTAAACTGTCAATTTCAAAGATTGGCCTATTCCAATTTTCTCTTGAAAATGCATAAAGAGTAAGATAGGGGATATGCAAATTTGAGCATGCTTCAATAATTATCTTAGCAGACTGGGCGCCTTTTTTATGTCCGGCTATACGGTCTAAATTTTGATTGGTTGCCCATCGTCCATTCCCATCCATGATAATTGCAAGATGATTAATCTTAAATGATTGCTCCGTCATAGGGCAGTGATTTGTTTTGCTAAGTCTAAAAATATTTTTGATATAGGATCTTCTTTTTCATAAAAAACAATTGGCTCTCCCATATCAATTGACTTCATTAATCTATGTGAATAAGGAATTTCTGATAACAGTGGGATATCAAGCCTAATACTTTCACTGTGGCCTCCCCCATGTTTAAATAAATCAAATTTTAGATTAAATTCCCCATCATTATTTGTTTTAATTTTTTTCCCATTAATAATAAGATCTACTTTATTAGCTCCTTCAATTTCGCCTCTGATATCCATATAAGACATATTTTCTATCACTCCCAATAGCTCTGTTTCTACCTTCTTAAACATATCAGCACCTTTTCTTACATCTGTTAAAGCAATATCGTTGGGTGTGGTAACAATAATTGCTCCATCTAATGGAAT
>JAYZIW010000012.1:0-5634 GCA_036165075.1 Fidelibacterota bacterium
GCACAATATTATAAATCAAACACTATTGATTGGATTGCAGTTGCCGATGAAAACTATGGAGAAGGTTCTAGTAGAGAGCATGCAGCTATGGAACCAAGATTTATGGGTTGTAAAATTGTTCTAGCAAAGAGTTTTGCAAGAATTGCTCAGACAAATCTAAAAAAACAAGGCATATTACCTCTAATATTTGAAAACAAATCAGATTATAATAAAATTGAGGCTTTTGATACTATATCAACTATGAATCTGAATGATTTTAATCCATCAAATAATATAGATCTAATCCTAACTAAACCTGATGGTTCTACATATACTATTAAAACAATGCATACTTTTTCAGATAATCAAATTTCATGGTTTAAAGCTGGATCTGCTTTAAACTTAATTGCAGATCAAAAAAATTGAATAACATAGAAAAGATTAATAAAGATTGGGATTTTGTAATTGGTATAGAGGTCCATGTACAATTAGAAACAAAATCAAAAATGTTCAGTACTTGTGAATACTCTTACGACCAAGATCCTAATACTCTTACCTGCCCTACTTCTCTAGGATTACCAGGAGCACTTCCTTCAATAAATAAAAAAGCAGTAGATTTTGCTATCAAATTTGGTAGTGCAGTAGGTGCTAAAGTGCATTCTTCTTTTTCTTTTTCTAGAAAACATTATTTCTATCCTGATCTGCCAAAAGGATATCAAATATCACAATTTGATCAACCTATTGTTACTGGTGGAGTTATACCAATATGGTGGAATGAAAAGAAATATGATATTCAACTAACAAGAGCACATTTAGAAGAAGACGCGGGAAAATCAACGCACAGTTCTTCTAATAATAATAGCGAATTAGATTTTAATAGAAGTGGTGCTCCATTAATAGAAATTGTAACAGAGCCTGTTTTAACACATCCCATACAAGCAAAAATACTAATTCAAAGAATTAAACAAATTGTTAATTATATAACAATTTCTCAAGCTGAAATGGAACAAGGAAAGTTGAGATGCGATGCAAACATATCAATCAAAAAGAAAGGGATTAAAGAGTTTGGCACTAAAACAGAGATTAAAAATATTAATTCTTTTAAAAATGTACAAAAAGCAATTGAATCTGAAATAAAAAGACAGCATGATCTGCTATCAAAAGGAGATTCAGTAAAACAAGCAACACTTACCTGGAATAATGAAAAAAATATAGCAGAGATAATGCGAATTAAAGAAAATGCTGATGATTATCGATATTTTCCTGAACCCGATCTTCCTCCAGTAGAGATTGATAAGAAACATATTGATTCAATTAAGAAACTTCTTCCTACTTTACCCTTTGAATTAGAGGAAAAATGGATGAAGGATTATAATTTTACATCTAAAGAAGCAAGCATACTATCAAGCACAAGTGAAATTGCATCTTATTTTGAAAAAATGATATCCAATACAGACGCTAAAGATGCGAATAAATGGATAACAGGAGAATTATTCAGATTATTCAATGAAGAAAATCAAGAGTTTGATGATAAAAAAATAAATCCTAATGATTTATCAAAAATTATATCATTAGTCAATAATGGAGAAATCACTGCAGCTTCTGGGAAAGAAATTTTAAGAAAATTGTTTAATTCTGATAGCTCAATTGACTTTATCCTAAATAAAGGAGATTACCTAAATAATACAGACCATAATATAGAAGATATTGTTAAGAAAGTATTAAAAGACAATCCAAATGAAGTAAAAAGATTTCAAGATGGTGAAGACAAACTATTAAGTTATTTTATGGGCAAGGTAATGAAAGAATCAAAAGGAAAAATAAATCATGAAATTATTATTCAAGAACTGAATAATAGTCTCAAAAAATCTTAGAATTTTCTTCCTTTAGCGGCTAATTCCTTAATTACAGAATCAATGCCTTTTTTATCGATAATCTTAAGGCCTTTTGCTGAAACTTTAAGAGTAATTGATTTATTTAAGCTATCGACCCAGAAAGTCTTCTTCTGGAGATTTACATCAAATCTTCTTCTAGTTTTATTGTGTGCATGACTAACATTGTTACCATACATTACTTTTTTGCCTGTTACTTCACAAACTCTTGACATTTTTTTAACCTTTTATGTTTAATTTCAATCAAACTCCGGCAAATTTAAACTAATAATTGAACCGAACAAACAAAAAGAATTATGATTGATTTAAATAAAAAAATAAAAATTGGATCTTTAAATCTAGATTTCCCTTTCTTTTTAGCTCCTATGGCAGGAGTAACCGATTATGCATATAGAGTAATTGCAAAAGAATTCGGTGCAGGTATAGTTTATTCTGAATTTGTTTCAGCGCATGGAATTATCAGAAAAAATGAAAAAACCTTAAAAATGATTGAATTCTCAGAATTTGAGAGGCCAATTGGTATTCAAATCTTTGGTGACACTCCTAAAGTCATGGAGAAGGCTGCCCGATTAGTCTATGAAAAGTTTAAACCCGATCTTATTGATATTAATTATGGCTGTCCTGTACCCAAAGTAACTAAAAAAGGTGCTGGATCTGCGGCACTAAAGGATTTGTGCTTGATGGAAGACATTACCGCTGCGGTTGTTGAGTCAGTTAAAGAAGTGCCAATCACTGTAAAAATGAGAGCAGGATGGAACTCTGAAAATATCGTCAGTACAGATGCAGGTATAAAATTAGAAAAAATTGGTATTAAGGCTATCACATTACATCCAAGAACAACTGTTCAGATGTATAAAGGAAAAGCAGATTGGTCTCTTATTAAAGAATTAAAAGAAAATGTAAACATTCCAGTAATAGGCAATGGAGATGTAAAAACTATAGAAGATATTGAAAAAATGTTTTCATCAACGAAATGTGATGGAATTATGATTGGTAGAGCCGCACTTGGAAATCCTTGGTTTTTCACTCAAATTAAAAAATATTTGAAAAATGAAGATTTTAATGAGATAAGCTTGAATGAAAGATTAGATATTTGTGACAAACATTTAGACTTACTCGTTCAGACACATGGAGAAGTTGTAGGAACAAATAATATGAGAAAACATTTCGGTTGGTATTTCAAAGGTTTTAAACATGCTTCTGAGTTGCGAAAAAAATTAGTTTTAGTAAAGAATTATTCTGAAATGAAAGATATTTTATCTAATATTAGGCACTAAAAACAAAAGGAAAAATTATGGACAAAAATTTTAAAGCAGTTAATGCCCCAATTATCGATTTTGAGCCAGGCTCAAAACATCGCGAAGAATTAATCAAAGAAATTGAAAGACAATCTAGCAGAGAAAAGGAAGTTCCGGTAATTATTCATGGTAAAGAGTATTATACAGGGAACACTCAAACATGCACCAAACCTCATGATCATCAACATATTCTAGGAACATACCATGAAGCTGGAGAAAAAGAGATTGAAATGGCAATAGAATCTTCTCTTGAGGCATGGAAATCTTGGTCAAATACTTCTCTTGACTACAGAGCTTCAATTTTTAAAAAAGTTGCTGATTTGATTGACGGACCATACAGATATAAGATTAATGCTGCAGCAATGCTTGATATTGGTAAAAGTGTTTTCCAAGCTGAAGTTGATGCATCATGCGAACTTATAGACTTTTTAAACTTTAGCATTGAGTTTGCCTATAAAATGCAAGACACATTCACTCCTATTTCTCCAGAAGGAATGCACAATGCTTTAGAATTTAGACCTCTAGAAGGTTTTGTCTTTGCTATTGCGCCATTTAATTTCTTTAGCATTGGAGGAAATCTAGCTATTGCTCCTGCGATTGTTGGTAATACAGTTTTATGGAAACCAGCACCAAGCGCAGTATATTCCTCTCATATAATCATGGAGCTTTATAAAGAAGCTGGCCTTCCTGAAGGTGTTGTGAATTTTATTCCAGGTGATGGACCTAAAATTGGTGAGCAAGTACTTGCTCATAGAGATCTAGCTGGAGTACACTTTACTGGATCGACTAAAACATTTAAACATTTATGGAAAGGGGTATCTAATAATCTAGATACATATAAAAGCTATCCTAAAGTCGTTGGTGAAACTGGAGGTAAAGACTTCTGTATCGCTCATGAATCTGCTGACATTGATGGTCTGGTGACTGCTATGGTAAGAGGAGCATTTGAATATCAAGGACAGAAATGTTCTGCGATGTCTAGAGCATATCTCCCTTCTAGTAAATGGGATACTATTAGAAAAAAATTGCTAGCCCAAATTGAAACTATTGAAGTAGGACCTCCAGAAGATTTTAAAAATTTTGTTAATGCAGTTATTGATGAAACAGCTTTTGATAAAATCGCTTCATATATAGATTATGCAAATGAATCAAATGACTGTGAAATCTTATGTGGTGGAACATATGACAAATCAAAAGGATATTTTGTTCAACCAACTGTAATACTTACTACAGATCCTCACTTTAAAACATTAGAAGAAGAAATCTTTGGTCCTGTACTAACAATTTATGTTTATGAAATGGATCAATGGTCAGAAACTCTAAAATTAATCGATTCGACATCGCCTTATGCATTAACTGGCTGTGTTTTCTCTGAAGATAGAGATATTGTAGAAGAAGTACGATCTACATTAAGATTCTCGGCAGGAAATTTCTACATTAACGATAAACCAACTGGTGCTGTTGTAGGTCAACAACCATTTGGAGGAAGCAGAGCTTCTGGGACAAATGATAAAGGTGGATCTATGCTTAATCTCTTAAGATGGACCTCACCTAGAACAATTAAAGAAACATTTGAACCGCCTAAGGACTATCGTTATCCTTATATGGATTAATATGAAGATTCACGAATATCAAGCTAAAGAGATTCTTAAAAAGTTTAACGTTCCTATCCAGGAAGGTTATGCTATTGACAATAGCAGAGATATTGATAGTACTATTAAAAAAGTACAAGCTGACTTTAACAGCGAAGCTGTAATTGTCAAAGCTCAAATTCATGCTGGAGGTCGAGGAAAAGGCGGTGGAGTTAAATACTGCCCTACTTTTGAAGATGCTCAAGATGCTGCTAATACAATTCTAGGAATGAATTTAATTACTCACCAAACAGGCCCAGAAGGCAAAATGGTGAATAAAATTCTTATTACGGAAGCTTTAGATATTGAAAAAGAATACTATTTTGCTATCACCTTTGATAGATCTAAAAATTCTGATGTGTTTATAGTTTCTAGTGAAGGTGGTGTGGATATTGAAGAAGTAGCAGCAAATAATCCTGAACAAATTATTAAAGCATGGATTGATGACTCACCTAATGCTCTAGATAGTGCAGTAAAAGAAATTATTACATCTTTATCGCTTGAAAAATTTGAAAATGTAGGACAAATGTTCAAAGACCTGTATAAATGTTATATTGAATCAGACTGTTCCCTTTTAGAAATAAATCCTCTGGTATCAACAACCAACAAAGAAATTATAGCTCTTGATGCAAAAGTGGACATTGATTCTAATTCTCTATTTAGACACCCTGAAATTGCTTCCTATCATGACAAGTCAGAAGAAGATCCATTAGAGCTCAAAGCTGCTGAGTATGGATTAAATTATATCAAGCTAGATGGTAATGTAGGTTGTATGGTTAACGGTGCAGGATTGGCAATGGCTACAATGGATATAATAAAACATTGTGGAGGTGA
>JAYZIW010000013.1:0-19036 GCA_036165075.1 Fidelibacterota bacterium
TCAGATAAGTCCATTCCATCCAACACTAATCCTACATAAGTACTTGGAGGACCCTGATCCGCATATCTGCTGGTAGACCCTTCTCCACGTATCTGAAAATATCGTGGCCTAGATGTTCCGCCTGCATAATTTAGATTTGGAACTTTTTGCATTAAGTCGCTGAAATGTTGTCCCTTTCTAACTTCTAATTCATCATTAAAGATGATTGCTGAATTAGCTAAATCGCCTTCATTGACTTTACGAAGTGATGACATGACTCTTACACCCTCCAGCGATACAGCTTGACTGACAAGCTCGAATCTTAAAGGTTGGATATCCCCATCTTTTAAATCAAGATTGACAGTTGCGTTTTTATATCCAATAACAGATACTTGAACTTTCCCGCTTTCAGAAAGACTAAGCGCAAATTTTCCACTATCATCAGTGCTAGTTCCAGCAATGGTTGCCCCATCATCATCAAGAACAGATACATTAGCGTCCTTTAATGGAAGACCTGTACTTTGATCAAGGACAAGTCCTGTAATTGTTGATTGAGCAAAAGTAATGCTCATAAATAATAATGTTAAAATAAAATTCTTCATTTTTTTCTCCTAAAAATAAGTTTAATAAATTTGATACTTCTTATAAGTATCGACAAGATAATTACTAAACGACAGGTGGAGACTTATTAGATATTTTATAAATTTCTTTATAAAAATATGTTTTAGAGTTAACTATACTAGACTCAATAGAAAAAACTTTTTTCAATAAAACAATGTTTTCTGTAATAAAGAATTTAGTAGAGCTTAGTTTACAGGTATCACATTCATGTATGTCCTTATTTATCAAAGATTCAGTATCATGATTTAATAATTTGTTATTTGACAAATTAAAATCATGATGATGAAAGGTCTGCATGCTCATAAAAAGCATCGCAATTAATGATAAGAAAGATATATGATTGTTTTTCTGCATTGATAATTTGTAAGTTGAATGTATGAAACAAGAGATAACTGTAAAAGCATTTTTTTTAAGTATTCTCTTATCAATGGTACTTTCTTCTGCAATGGCATACTTAGGGCTATATGCAGGAATGACCATATCTGCTTCAATTCCAGCTGCAATTATGTCAATGGGAATTTTGAGATTATTTCGTGAATCCAATATTTTAGAAAACAATATTGTACAGACTGCTGCATCGGCTGGAGAATCATTGGCAGCAGGAGTTATTTTTACTATACCAGCGCTATTATTAATAGGATACTGGGATACTATTAGTTACTGGGAAGTCACTAAGATTGCTATGGTAGGTGGAATACTAGGAGCATTATTTACAGTCCCATTGAGACGCGCATTAATTTTAAAGGCAAATTTAAGATTTCCTGAAGGCGTTGCAACAGCTGCAGTCTTAAAAACTGGTCATGAATCAGATGCCAAAAAGTCTAGTGAAAGCTTAAAATTAATTGGGCTCTCTGCCCTTATTGGAGGAATAGTTAAACTTGGAGAATTAGCATTTGGAATTTGGTCTAGCGCTCTAGGTGGAGCAATAGCTATTAGAGGCGCTGTTTTTGGAATGGGCGCCAGTTTATCTCCTTCTCTTGTTAGTGTGGGATATATTGTAGGAAGAAATATTGGTATTCTTGCATTTTCTGGTGGATTAATATCATGGGCAATAGCAATTCCTATTTACTCTTATTTATATGGACATGAAGGGGATTCTCTATTTGAAGGTGCAAACATTATTTGGAATGCTAAAATACGTTATTTGGGTGTTGGTGCTATGGTAGTTGGTGGAATTTGGTCTGTGATTCAACTAGCAAAACCGCTTGTTGAAAGTATCCAATTAAGTTTAAAGACTTTAGGAGAAAATTCTGATAGTATTCCGCTAGAAGAAAGAGATCTTCCTATTAACTATGTATTTATGGCTATTGTGTTAATGCTTGGTCCTATATCATTTACATATTTTGGCATTATTTCATCTTGGGGATCTGCAATTATACTATCATTGATTATGTGCATATTTGGATTTCTATTCTCTGCTGTTGCTGCATATATGGCAGGAGTTGTTGGATCTTCAAATAATCCTATATCAGGTGTGACGATTGCTACAATATTATTTAGCTCTCTATTAATCATTACTTTCTTTGATATAGACTCATCAAAAGGTGCTGCCACTGCTATTTTAATTGGGGCAGTCGTATGTTGTGCAGCTGCAATCGGTGGAGACAATTTACAAGATCTTAAAACAGGTAATATTGTAGGAGCAACACCATGGAAACAACAATTAATGCAATTAGTTGGAGTAATCAGTTCTGCATTGACACTTGGAATTGTTCTAACACTATTACATGAAGCATATGGCATTGGAAGCTCAGACTTACCTGCACCTCAAGCAGTACTAATGACTAGTGTAGCAAATGGAGTGTTTTCTGGCAATCTAGAGTGGGGTATGATTTATGCTGGAGCAATATTAGGTGTTTTCATTATTATGTTAGATCAGTATCAACTACGCAGAGGCGCAGAATTTAGAGTGCCTATATTAGCAGTTGCCATTGGAATCTATCTTCCTATAGAATTAACACTACCGATCTTTATTGGAGGAATGCTTAATCACTTCGCTGGAAAAACTGCTTCTGAATCAGGAAAAAATAATGGATTATTACTTGCTTCAGGCCTAATTACTGGAGAGGCATTAATGGCTATATTTATTGCAATACCATTGTTCTTTGATAAAAATTACTGGCCTGAGTATGCACTGCCTTCTCCTTTAAATGATTTAGTAGGATTAGCTTTAATATTAACTATTGTTATTGGATTATATAAAGTAGCAAAGAAATAAGTATTTAATATCCAGATATAATAAATTCAATATCCTTCTTTTTAAGCTTCTTTCCCTGTTTCTCTGCTATAGCATATGATTTAAAGTTGCTGCTTCTTACATAGTAGATCATTTTACCTCTATTCATTACTTGACTCACTTGAATATCTAATACGCCATCCTCTACTAAAGTTTCTTTAAGAATATTAGCGCTATCCTTCTTACTATAGGCTCCAAACTGCAAAAACCATACTTTATTCTTTTTAGCAACTTTCTTTGGCAATAGCGATGGACTACTCAATTTCTTTTGGTAAACTTTCAAAGAATCAAGCTCTCCTGCAGCATTTAACGACTTGAATAACAAATCTTTTGAGATATCGCTTACTAAATGTTTTGGTGCTTGCACATTAAACTCTTTAAACAAATTAGAAGCAGAAATGTATGAACCTATCGCATAGTTAATTTCAGCTTTCTTCAATATTGATAACCAATAATAATCAGATTTATTATTTGATTTGATAATTTCATCATAAATCTTCATCGCCTTATCTGCATCGATAGTATTTATAGCTTCCTGATAAAGAATTGCTGAATCTTTAGTCTGACTAAATAATATATTAATAGCACAAACTAGTATTGGAATGCTTCTAATTAATATTTTCATTTTCAATTATGTCATTGCAGAAACTGGATAATGCTTTTCTTGTATCAAAACTATCCGAATCTATTTTCATTTTATTTATTCGTATCACATACGACTTATTAGAGCTCTTTGAATGGTAATCAAATCGAGGCATGAATTTATCAACTAACTCCATAGCTTCATCTTTCTGGCCCTTTTCAAGATAAATATCAATCAATCTATTGAAAGCATAGCTATTGAATTCATCTTTTAAAATCTTCTTGTATAGATTCTCTACATCATCAAATCTTTTATCATCAAACAGTAAATGCTCAATTTTTTTGAATGCACTAACACTACCGCTGGGATTTGCTTGTGAAAATCCCATAAGATATTCCATCGCCAAGTCTGTATTGCCAACATAATGCGATGAAAGTTCCAAATAAGATTCGCTATAAGGATTATCTACTTTGATGCTCTTTTTAAGATAGTATAAATAATTTTTTTCGTTGTTTTTATCTTTATAGTCCATAGCAATAAAATAATTTAGTTTTGATTCGTCTCTTTTCTTAATCTCTGGATAATATTTTATTAATTTTTTTTCGTATTCAAGTGCATCTTTCCATGATTTATTATCAGTTGCAATATTTTTAAGCATTCTTAAAGACCATCTATTTTTAGAATCTATTTCTAACATTTTTTTAAACTCATCTTCTGCTCTTGCTACCTTATCAAGCTCTAAGTAATCTAGCCCAAGCGCTTGATGAATTTGTATTTTTAATTCTTTGGATAATTTTGGCCTAACAATAATGCTTTGATGAATCTTAGTAGCCTGATCAATATCTCTATCTCTTAAAAGGTTACCTAATAGTAAATATGCTTCGGTATTATTAGAGTCTTTAGAAATAATATCCTTTAAAATCTTGAATGCTTTTTCATGATTGTTGTCAATAATAGCTTTTAATGCTTCATTATATAATTCAATATCACTTGGTTGTTGAGATGGTCGTCTATTGATCATATAAACAATAATCAGTATGATAAATACAGGAAGAAGATAGAGAATATTCAAGAGAGCTTACTCCTTTTCAGTAAAAGTAAACTCTTCGCCAACAGCTACATTTCGCAAGCTATCAAGCTCTTCTGAAATCTCTTTATTTGTTTTAACAAGCTTTGATATTTCTGATCGATAAGAAAAAACAGATCTTAGAGATATAAGATATCCTATGATTACACCAATCATTATAAATAGTATAAAACCAAGATATCCAGGAATAGGGTATCCATTATCTTTAAAAAAGTATATTATAATTGGCTCACTATTTCTATCAAACAACAAAAAGGTTCCAGCCAGAAAACCTAAGAAAAATAGTATTTTTAGTATTCTAAACATTATGCTCCTATTATTTCTTTACCACGCAAAATTACTCCAGTAGCCTCTGTAATTTCTACAGGGATAATATCCTTAATTTTACTATGATTTTTTTCTACAATCACCCATTCATTTGAGTCAGTTCTTCCAGCCCAATGATTGGTAGATTTTTTACTTTCTTTCTCTATTAATACTTGCTCAAAATTTCCAACTTTTTTCATATTAAGTTCTAGAGTATGTTCTCTTTGCAAATTAATCATTTCATCTAATCTATCTTTTTTCACTTGCTCAGGAATGTGATCAGAAAATTGCTCAGCTCTGGTATAAGGTCTTGGAGAGTATTTAAAAGTGAAAGCTGTATTAAATTTAATTTTTTCCATCAAGTCTAGAGTCTTTCTGAATTGTGTATCAGTTTCTCCTGGAAATCCTACAATAATATCAGTGGATAATCCACAATTAGGCATAATCTCTCTTATTTTCTCTGCCATATAATAAAAATGTTCTCTTGTATATGTTCTATTCATACGCTTTAGCACCTCATTTGATCCTGATTGCATTGGAAAGTGAACATAATTACAAATATTGTCTCTAGAAGCCATAACCTCTAATAATTCTACATTGATATCCTGAGGATGAGGTGAAGTATACCTAATCCTTTTAACACCAGAAATATCAGAAACTGCTAATAGTAGATCAGCAAATGATTTATCTTCATGTTTATAAGAATTAACATTTTGTCCTAATAGCGTTATTTCAACATAACCTTGATCTACTGCTTTTTTTACTTCAGTAACAATGCTATCAACAGCTCGACTTCTTTCTCTTCCTCTGGTAAATGGAACAATGCAAAATGAACAAAACTTATTACAGCCTCTCATTATTGAAACCCAAGCATTAAACGTATCTCCTCTGTTTGGAAATATATCTTCATAGACTTCATATTTTGATAATTTAGTATCAACAATGCTCTTCTTTTCAACAAGATGCCTACTCATGAGCTTTGGAATATTCCTATAAGAATCAGGCCCTAAAATAATATCAACATATGGTTTATTTTTTAATAGGTCATCTTTAAGATTTTGAGCCATACATCCAAGAACACCAATAATTAAGTGTGGTTTAGATTGTTTTATTTTATGGAGATTTCCTAAACGTGAATGAACTTTCACTTCAGCATTTTCTCTTATAGCGCAAGTATTAAGGAAAATAGCATCGGCATCATCTAAATCTTGTGTTTTTTCTAAGCCTAAATCTATTAGTATTCCTTCAACAAGTTCAGAATCGGCCGTATTCATTTGACAGCCGTACGTTTCTAGCAAAAATTTCTTAATAGGGAGGGTTTGCATCTACTTGATATATCCTGTGAAAAAATACTTTGCAGGATCTTCAACTTTTTTATTCTTATGCACTTCATAGTGTAAGTGAAATCCAGCTGCTCTTCCGCTATTACCAGACTTTCCAATAAGATCTCCTCTTTTAACTTTTTGACCCTTCTTCACTTTGATTTTATACAAATGAGCATAGATTGTTTCATATCCATATCCATGATCAATTTTAACATATCTTCCCCATCCAGAATCATATTGCGCCTTCTTTACAACACCATCTCCTGTTGCAACAACATCAGTGTTTAAATTAACCGCAAAGTCTAATCCACGATGCATCCTTCTTTTTCCGTCTATTGGGTCTGTCCTATATCCATATCCAGATCCTAAATAAGCATCTACAGGACTAATAGATGGAATATGAGAGTACATCTTTTCATTTGATTTAATTTTATTGAAGATAGTATCGTAACTATCTTTTTCTAGATTGACGCTATAGGATAAAGCATCTATTTTATCTTTGAGTTGAAATAAGATGCTCGTAGCATCCTTATCTTCTACAGAAACTTCTTCCACTGCACCACCTTTACCTTGCGTCCTGACATCTTCACTAATAGGTGGAATAGCAGCATAAGTCCTAAGCTCTTTATCTCTTTCTTCTATTAATAGCAATTCTTCTTCAAGTTGGGCTATCTTATTTAAAAGCTCTTGAGATACATCAGCATATTTTTCATCTGTCTCTCTTAATTTATCATTATAGTACTGATTAGAAAACTCCAGAGAGAGATAGTAATTAGCGCCAATCACAATAGCTAGAATCACTGAAAAACTAACAGCGATATTCATTACTGAAAAATTAATCTGATGCAATCTATCAGATGATAAATATTGAAAGGAGAAGAATTTTTTCTTTAGCATAACTTATTCGCTCTCTTTACTATTTTCTTCACTATCATGGTGAATAGATTCTTTTTTATCTGCAATTTTCTTTTTTATTGATACAATGTTTTCAACCAAGGAAAGGTAACGCTTATCTCCAACGAAGTTAAGCACATTCTTTTCTTGAGTTTTAGCAAATACATATAATCCTAACTTTACATATAAACTAGATAGCTTTCTTTCTAATTGTAAGATGTCTATACGTAATTTACTGTTATGGGTAAATTCTTCTGCTTTCTCTGAAGCAACAACGCTCCATTCAGCAATATTGTTTTTTAAATCTTCAAAAAATTTATTCATAGGATAGAATTTATAGATGAAAATAAATATAGCAAAGGGTTTAAGAGGCTCCCAAACTAAAGGATTAGTTGGGAGCCATCTCGTTTATTGGTAGCCAACCAAATTATTTTTGTTTTCTTATATAAGCAGGCACATCTAAGTCAGCACTTTGATCAAAATCATCAAATACTAACGTAGGACCATCTTCTGTATCTTTATTCTCTTGAGAATATTCATCTTCTTGAAAACCTGGATCTGGATTATTTTTCTGATATAATGTTCTGTTTGGAGTATCCATAAGCTCTTCACTTTGTCTATCGTGGCTACTTTGTATGCTCACTTTTAACTTTTCCTTCTGTTCAATAGGTGTCCGATTAAAACCTGTAGCAATAACAGTAACTTGGAGTTGATCTTCCATATTTTCATCAACACGTACTCCAAAAATAACCTTTACATTTTTACCTGCTTCTTCATGGATAAGTTTCATAGCAGCATTAACCTCCATAAGAGTCATATTTTTATTTCCCGTTATATTAACAAGAGCTGCTTGGGCGCCACTGATAGAGTGAGAGTCTAATAAAGGACTACAGATAGCTTGTTGTGCAGCTAAAACAGCTCTTTCTTCTCCTCTTGCAGTTCCGGCTCCAATTACTGCATCTCCCATACCACTCATCACTGATTTAACATCAGCAAAATCAATATTTACGTTACCTTTTTTGTTAATTAAATCTGATATACTTTTAGCTGCTTGCAACAAAATTGCATCAGATTCCTTAAAACCATCCTCAAAGGTTGTAGCATTGTCTACTACAGATATTAACTTTTCGTTTGGGACAACAATCAGTGTATCGCAAAAGTTTCGCATTGATTCGACACCATTAAGTGCTGATTGCATTTTTTTTGAACCTTCAAATTCAAATGGCAAAGTAACAATGCAAACAGTTAATATCCCTAAATCCTTACAAACTTTAGCTACAACTGGAGCTGCTCCTGTACCTGTACCGCCTCCCATTCCAGCTGTCACAAATACTAGGTCAGATCCCGCCACTAATGATGTTAGCGCATCTGTATCATGCATAATTGCTTTACGTCCGATCTCTGGCTTTGCACCTGCACCTAGACCTTTTGTTAAGTCTTTTCCAATCTGAAGTTTAGTTTCGGCTGGATTACTACCTAAATCCTGCGCATCTGTATTAATAGCAATAAACTCTACTCCATCCATACCTGAAGTAATCATTCGATTTATCGCATTACCTCCAGCACCTCCAACTCCTAGGACCTTAATCCTCGCTCTCTGGCTTGCTAACTCGTCAAATTCAAATAACATATCTAATCTCCTTTTTTATATTCTTTAATCAAAAAACCCTCTCCATATATTGGAGATGCTCTTTGTAATTGATTTAAAATCTTTAATTCCAACACTTGAACTGCTATCTTCAACATTAAATATTGGCCATGATAGAAGACCGATTAAAGTAGAAAGCTCTCTTCTGTCTTCTAGATTCTCTTTAAAGACAGTATTCTTTATTGATAAATATTCACACTTTGTATTTTCAAAATGTTTTTTAAATAACAGATCTAAATTTTTCACATTAGATCCACCACCTGTAATCTTAATACCTGATCTAATATCGGATATATCCATACGCAATAATTTCAGTTCAGATTTTATTTGATCTATGATGTCTTCATATCTCAACTCTGCAATCTCAGATATTTCTTTTTTATTTATACTTTTTGTTAAATCATCATTTTCTATTGGTAATTCAAAATTAGATTCAGAATCTGCAAAATCTGATAATGCTGATATATGCTCATGTTTAATTTTTTCTGCTTCCTTGATAGAAGTTTGGAGATATGCAGCTATATCCTTTGTCACAGATTTTGAACCTAATGGAATAACTTTAGAGTGAATTAGGTAATTATCTTTATAGAGTAACATATTTGTCTTATCTGCTCCTACATCTATGAATAAAACTCCTAAATCTTGATCATCTTTACTTAAATTGACTGATGCTGCTGCTAAGCCATCAAATACTGGGTTAACATCAATACCCAAATCATCGCTAAAGCAATGGTCAATTTGTAGCAAGTTAAAGTTCTTGATATGAATCACATGTGATTTTGCATCAATAGATCTACCTACCATACGTAGAGGATTTCTTATGAGAGATGAACCATCGATAAAAAAACCTCTTTCAAGATTGTGCAACACATATCTATCTGAAGAAACTTGAATATCAGAACATTGGGTTAATAATTTTTGCTTCGTTTGTTCATCGATCTCAAATTCTGCATTATCTTTTGATCTAATTCGAGTAGAAGAATTGATAGATTTAATATTTTTTCCAGACACTGAAACCCATGCATCATCATCGATATTAATTTTTGCATCTTTCTCCATTTTTTCAATTAAATACTCTAAGCTGCGTAACAATTCTTCCTTATCAATAATATCTCCATTATCTATACTGTCTGTCTTTATAGATTGAATAGATAGAATCTCTATCTGATTATCATTGATTATTCTTCCAACCGCTCCCTTTATGCTAAAAGAGCCTAGATCAAAAGCTATCTGTATTCTATTTTTCATTACATCTCATCCACCACTATCTGTCTTTTATATCTCAAATCTATATATTTATAACTCTCTAATGTTTTCTCTTCTGGCAATACATCTGAAAAAGCATTTAAGTAATTTATTTTTGTAAATATGTTGTCATTCCCAAGTAAAATTTTTGTTCTTCCATTTTTTAAAATAATCTCATATTCATTGTCCTCGTTAAAGACAAACTCTGATATGTTATCGTATAATGCATAAAAGTTATCTTTTGAATATTTAATAACATCAATTGACTTTAGAACATTAGACGATTTAGTCTTTTTCCCCTTTTCATACAATTCTTGATTAGTCTTAAAGTTTGACAATATAGGTAATGAAATTTCACAATACTCAACAGGCAAACAAATTCCTTCTGAATCGAGAATAATTAAATCATTAGCGCTTATAATAGCTAACGGCTCTCTTTCATAAACTTCAATTTTAACTTTATTAGGAAATGTTCTTGATACCTTACAATCCTTTATATGATCTAATGACTCTATACTATCTTTATAATTTCCTAGATTGGAAAAGAATATATTCTGATTTTTTATACTATTCTTATATTCTAATAGCATCGTATCATCAAAGTAATTTACTCCTTCAATATTTACATCTTTTACAATAAACATTTGATTGAATTTGGCCCATTTAATAGATACAAAAAGAAAGATTCCTATCAATAATAAAGACGATATTGGCTTACCAATAGAATTAAAAATATTTATAAAATCATTCTTCATTATTCACTCATTTCCTTAACATCAAATCCTAATAATTTTACTTCTAACTCCAAGTCAATATTAAATTTCTCTTTAACAGTCTTTTTCGCTTTCTTAATAAGTGCTAACATGTCATCAGCTTTTGCGCTACCATTATTCACAAAAAAGTTTGCATGCTTATTAGAAATCTCAGCATCTCCCACCGAAAAACCTTTTAAACCTGCTTGATCTATTAACATTCCGGCAGAATGCTCAGAAGATGGATTTTTGAATACACTTCCTGCCGAACGATAGTTCAGAGGTTGTGTATTCTTTCTTCCTGATCGTGCCACATCAAAGTTGTCTTGAATTAATTCTTTTGGTGATTCTTTAAGCTTAAATGTTGCTGCTAATAAAATTGACTCTTTTGTAAAAGAAGATGATCTATAGGAAAAATCAATATCTTTCTTAGATAGTAATGTAATTTTATTTTCTTTATTTAGTATCTCTACAGTTTCTAAGTTTTCTGAAATCTCTCCACCCCAAGCACCTGCATTCATTATCAATGCGCCACCAAGTGTACCTGGAACTCCAATAAGATTCTCTAATCCTTTTAAATTGTTTTTCATGGATTCTCTGACCATTTTACTTAGAATAACGCCACACTCTACATAAACCTTTTCTTTATCAATATGAATCTCTTTTAAACAATGCTTAATTGATATCACAACGCCTTTAATACCATTATCACTAATCAATAAATTTGATCCTGAACCTATAATAGTTACAGGCTGTTTATAATCCCTGCTCATTCTAACAGTATCAATTAAATCTTGCTTGCTCGATGGCAAAACAAACAATTCAGCAGGACCTCCGATACCGTATGTAGTATGATTATCCATGCTTTCATTAGCAAGAACTGTTGCATTTGTTTTTTCTACAATCTTCTCTTTTAAAGAATCAATCATTTCATCTTCTCGGTTAATATATCTGCATATCTCCAAATATTACCTGCACCAATAGTTAGAATAATATCTCCCTCATTGTAATGGCTTTTGATATCTTCAATTAAAGACTCTGTAGTGATATCAAATACATTCTCATGATTTAAATCTCTAAGATGTTCACTGATTCTTTTTGAACTGATAGAAGAATCTAGCTTTTCTCTTGAAGCAAAGATTTCAGTAATAAGAATAATGTCAGCATCAAAGAGAGACTTTGCAAAATCTTTATGGAACTGTTTAGTTCTAGAAAAAAGATGTGGTTGGAAAATTACCAACAATCTTCTATCCCAATTACTCTTTACTGCCTCAATAACGCTCGAAACTTCTACAGGGTGATGAGCATAGTCATCAATAATAGTTATAGTTTCGTTATGTTTTTTAATATCAAATCGTCTCTTAACACCTGAAAAATCTTTTAAGCTATTACTAATATCTTCTATTGATAAACCCATAGTTTTACAAACAGAGATAGCTGCTAAAGCATTTAAGACATTATATGAACCTGGAATATTCATTGAAAATGAATAGTTCTTTTTATCATGAATAACATCAAATGTTACTTTTCCATCATTATGGATAATATTCTTTGCCTTAAAATCAACATTATCAGACTCTATTCCATAAGTAACTAACGGCTTATCAATCAATGGTATAATTGATGCAGCATTATCGGAGTCCTTACAAATACTAACCATTCCATAAAAAGGAACTGAATTGGCAAATTGAATAAATGCATTCTTTAAATCTGCTAAGTCTTTATAACAATCAATATGTTCCAAATCAATATTGTTAACTACCGCTATAGTTGGGGTCAGTTCAAGAAAACTTCTATTAAATTCATCAGCTTCAACGACAAAAGTATCGCCAGAGCCTAGAACTGAGTTAGTATTTATAGATTTAACTACACCTCCTACGATTATAGTTGGATCTAAATCAGAATCTTTGAGTATTGAACCAATCATGGATGTTGTAGTAGTCTTTCCATGTGTTCCAGAAATTCCAACAGTAGAACTTTTTAACTTAGCAAGCTGTGATATCATTTGTGCTCTAGAATAAGATTGAATATCTCTCTCATCTGCTGCAACTAATTCAACATTATTCTTAGGTATAGCATCCGAGTAAACTACAATCTCAGCTTCTGATATATTTTTCTCATCATGACCGATTGCTATAGCAATATCGAGAGCTCTCAACCTATCAACATTCGGCGATTCAGATATATCTGAACCTGTGATCTTAAAATCCTGGTTATGCAAAAGTTCAGCAATTCCACTCATTCCAATACCACCTATACCAATAAAATGAATTCTCTTTATACTAGAAAGCATGTAAATACTCCATAATATTATTAGTTATAACATTAACTGAATCAGGTTTGTTCATCTTTTCAATATTCTCTTTCATTGAACTGTATACTCTATCATTTTTACAGATTTCATTAATTTTTTCTGATAATAAAGATATTGATATGTCTTTCTCTTGAATTAATAATGCTGCAAAATTCTCTTCTAAATATCTTGCATTAAACACTTGATGATCTTCTGCTGAAAATCTAAAAGGTATTAGAATAGAAGGTTTTTCAAATTTCAGAATTTCAGAAATTGTCATTGCTCCGGATCTTGAAACTATCAAATCACATAAATTATATAAATATGGCATGTTGTCAACGAAAGATAAAACTTTAATTGATTCACTATTGTAATGCTTATGTCTATCATAATTATTAAGACCTACAATCCATAAGATATTAACATCATCCAATAATTTTTGATCAATACACTCTGATATAAGCTTATTTAGAACCACTGAACCTTGACTTCCTCCTAATATCAATATGGTTCTTTTATTTGTATCTAGAGATATAGACATATCTTTATGATTATGGCTATAAATTGGATTACCTGTAAAAAGAAGTTTAGTATTTTTTAGATATTTTTTTGCGTTCTCAAATCCAAGAAATACCTTCTTTGCACTAGAAGAAAATACTCTGGTTACTATTCCTGGAAATGAATTTTGTTCGTGCAAGAAATATGGTACTCTAAATATTTTTGCTATTTGAAGAGGCAGGAATGAAGCGTATCCACCTGTTGCAATTACCAAGCTAGGTCTATTCTTTATAAAAAAATAACCAACCCTTATTAATCCAAAAAATATTTGAAATATTAACATAAAATTTCTTCCTATTGAATACAAAGAGAAAGATCTACTAAACCCTTTAATTGGAATAAGTAGGTTGTTTATATTTTCAGAATCAATTTTTCTTGATTCAATTCCATATTTTGAACCGATATAGTGGAAATTTTCACTTCTTATTTTTTTTTCAAGCTCATTTTTAATCGCCATTAATGGATAATAGTGTCCGCCTGTTCCTCCTCCGCAAAAGATAATAGTCTTGTTATCCATCAACTCGAAGTCTCCATTTTTTAACTTTAAATTTTCGCTGTGCTTTGCTGATATTTAATAAAATTCCAACCATTAATAAATTGATAATTAATGAAGATCCTCCATAACTAACAAATGGAAGTGGGACACCTGTGACTGGAAGAATATTAATTGCCACACCAATATTTATAAGAGCATAGAATGTAATACTCAAACCAAAGCCAACGGAAAGAATAATACCAAAAATATCATTTGATTTTTTAGAAATTTGAATAGCTCTAAATAATATGATAGTATAAGCTAACATGAACACACTTGTTCTTATAAAGCCTAATTCTTCTCCAATAATAGCAAAAATAAAATCAGTATGAGTCTCTGGTAAGTATGAGTGCTTCTGTATGCTCTCTCCTATACCCATACCAGTCAATCCTCCTTGTTTTAAACCAATAAGTGCTTGACTAGATTGATATCCCATACTTCCTGCTGAATTAGGATCAAGAAAAGAAAGTATTCTACCTAATGCATAATTTTTACTGTTTACAATAAAGATAAGAATTGCTCCTACCGACAAAACTCCTACAGTGCCTATCTGAGGAAATGATACTCCGCCAATGAATAATAAAGCAAATACAATGCTTAGCAAAATAAGTGTTGTTGAATTGTCTGGCTGAATGATAATCATGAAACATATAGGTAAAATACAGGCAAATGGAATTACAATACCTTTAACAAACTGATCCATATATTTATAGTTTCTATCTATATAATCAGCTAGAAATAGAATAACTGAAAATCTTGCTAAATCAGACGTCTGAAAAGATATTGGACCAATAGATAGCCACCTACAAGAATCACCATCGCAACCTTGCATGCTTGTATAAGCTAACAATAGAAATGAACCTACCATCAATATTGGAGCAAGATATTGCAATCTTCTATAGTTAAAATGAGATGCAATAAGAAATACAGCTATTCCTGGAATAAATTTCAATAACTGATTCTTTAAAAAGAAAATACGTGAAGCTCCATCGGTAATCTCAAGAGATTTTATCCAACTAGCACTAAATAAAATGAACAGACCAAAAACTATCAACAGTATAACTGTCCACAACAACCACTTATCTTGTTTTCTTTCTTTTATATTCATGAATAATGCCTTTCTACTATATCCTTAAAAAAATCTCCTCTTTTTTCAAAATTTCTGAATTGATCATAGCTAGCACAACCTGGAGACATTAAAACAGAATCTCCTTTTTCCGCTAAACCAATTGCATAATTAATAGCTTCATCAAATTTTTTAATCTTTTTTATTTCTAATGAATCTGATAGTGAAGTGTATATATCATCCGATGCAACACCATATGCAATTATAGATTTTATAGAATCAGAATATTGTAAAATGCTTGAAAAATCAGAGTCCTTAGGAAGACCACCCATTACTAAAATAATATTACTATCTATAGAATTAATTGCTACTTCAACAGATGCAATATTTGTGGCCTTAGAATCATTAATGAATCTGATACCATTTACTTCTTTAAAAATCTCAAATCTATGGTGCAATCCTTTAAACTCTCTTAAAGACTGAAAAATTTCCTTATCATTCAACCCTAATTGAGAAGCAATAGTAGCAACACCTATAAAATTAGATACATTATGTATTCCAGATATTTTGCAGTCATCTATTTTAAGAATCTCATCACTATTAGATGAGTTTATTGCTCTATTATCTAAATGAAATCTGCTAAATTTTTTATCTAAAGAGTAAGACATAAAGACTTTATCTATCTTCTCTATTTCATCACATAGGATGCTATCATCATGATTATAGATTATTAGATCATCATGGTTCATATTTTTGAAAAGACCCATTTTTGAATTAGAATAGTCTGAAAAATCTTCATATCTATCTAAATGATCTCTTGAAATATTTAAAATCATTGCTATATCAGGCTTAAAAGTGTCAATATCATCAATCTGGAAACTGGATAATTCCAATATGCAAAAATCAGTATTCGAATCTTTAGGTTTGTTTTGTTTATATATAATTTCTGAGAATGGATTACCTATATTTCCGCTTTTTACAACATTAAATTTTTTCTTTAACACATCATAAAGACATGTTACAGTTGTTGTCTTACCATTAGTTGCTGTTACAGCAATAATTTTTAGTTCCGACAATCTATAGGCAAATTCAATTTCGCTTATTATCTCTAGATTATTATCCAGTATTTTATTGATTATTCTTATATCGCCTGGTATGCCAGGTGATTTTATAATTAAGTCTGAATTAAGAATTTTATTAGAATGATTGCCCAGCTCTATATCAATACCCATCTCTCGTAATTCTACTAAATATTCATCATTAATATCTGACTTGCTGTCTGAAACAAACACATTTGCACCGAAAGAAGAAGCTAACTTTGCAGCCCAATATCCGCTAACTCCCAATCCAAGAATTCCTATATTCATTTGATTAATATTCATGATTTTATCTCTGCTTTTAATATGCATATAGATTGCTTAGGTATCTTGTCTCCAGCTGAAATAGACTGGAAAATTATTACTCCATTTCCTGTTAATTGAGGCTTAATACCTTTCTTATTTAAAATTGAATATGCCTCCATAACACTTTTCCCATATAGATTTGGCATCTCTACCATTTCTATATTTTCTGATTTTTTAATATTCTTTTGAATTAAAATTGGATCAGATTTTTTATTTTTTTTCCTTTTGTTAGTCTTATTATTTGTTATTTCTGAATCAATATTAATGATGCGTTGCATCACAGATTTAAATACTGGAGCTGCAGACATTGACCCCCAATGATAATTGCTAGCAACGGATGCTCCATCAATTATAATTAGTCCTAATAATTGAGGATTTTCCTTTGGAAAAAATCCTACAAAGCTAGCTAAAAATTCTGATTCTGAATATTCTCCATCAATAATTTTTTTAGATGTACCTGTTTTTCCAGATACATCCCATCCAGACAATTTTGCTTGTTTACCACTACCATTTTCAACTGTATAAGATAACATATCTTTCAATATTTCTGAATCTGACTGCGATAAAATTCTCTTCATCTCTTTTTGTTCGTTCTTTATGACTGTATTGTCACTCTTTTTAACTTGATCAACCATATATGGTTTCAATAAAAAACCTCCATTTGCAATTGCGGCATATGCCCTAGCAATTTGTATTGGTGTGGCAGAAATTTCATAACCTATAGGAAAACTATGCATGGATGATTTACTCCATTTCTTAGTTTCATAAACTGTTCCGCTCTGCTCTAAATTTGTATTGAAACCAGTTTTAGAGCCAAAGCCAAATTCTTTTGCTTGGTTGTAGAGCTTATCACGCCCTAAAGATTCAGCAATTTTTATTGTGCCTATATTGCTTGAATAAGCTAATATTTCTTTAACAGTAAGAACTGAATGTGGCTCCGAATCTTCAATCATTTTTATATTATGAAAATTATATGGCCCTTCAACATTGTATTCATCTGTAGGATTTATATCACTCTTAAGAGCTGCTGCTATAGTAATCACTTTGAAAGTTGAACCAGGCTCTAGTGTGTCTAAAATCAATCTATTTTTTTGATATTCTGTTTCAAAATCTTGTGGATTATTTGGATCAAAATCGGGAACACTAACCATAGATAGAATTTCTCCTGTTTGAGGATTTAATATCAATCCCATAGCAGAAGATGCTTCTGTCTTTTCTACTTGATCAATTAACTCTTCTCTTAATATTGCTTGGTATTCTTTATTAATGGTTAAATAAATATCCGAACCATTTTCAGGAGCATGATATGGTAAAGTTGGATCAGTGATACGTTTACCCAATCCATTTCTTTTGAAAACTCTAGATCCTGTTGTAGGCTCTAAATACTTATTGTATTGATACTCTAATCCTGAAATTCCTACATCATCTACATTGGTAAATCCTACAATCTGACCAAATAAGTTTTCTTCGGGATAATATCGCTTATGATCCTGATTAATAACCAATCCATCACCATACTTTAACTTTAATTCTTGGCAGTTCTTCATGGTCTTTTTTTCTAAAGGTATATAAGATTTTCCGCTATTATATTTATCAATATAAATGCCTAAATCAGTACCAGTACAATCTGATAAATCTCTCAAAAAAATATCTTTATTAATAATTTTATTTGGACGTACTCCAATATTGTAGAAAGTTAAATTCTGAGTAATATTATTTCCTTTTGCATCAAAAATATTTCCTCTTTTACCTTTGACCAATTCCTCTCTAATACCCTGAGGCTTATCAATACCTTCTATAACTTGAAGTGTAAAAAGCTCGACAAAAAATAGTATCCAAACTGACATAACTAAGAAGTTTATAATCCTAATTCTATTTTTAAATTTTAAATAATTTTTAGTCATTGCTTATTTTTACGATAAGTGTTTCTGGTTGACTGTATACCAGCCCAATTTTCTTTGCTTTTTTTGAAATAACATCTGCTCGTTTCATTTTCTCTACAGAATTAATCTTTATAATCAGATCTTCATTTAACTGGGCTAGTGTCTTTCGATTAAAATCAATACTAGATTGCGTCTTATCTATTTCTATAAAAGCAGCTAAATATAGAGCAATGGTCATAATTGTTATTACAAACATTGCACTCCATTTTATATTTTCTCTTTTCTTAATTTGAGCTTTTGTTAGTCTTTTCTTTCTAGCCAATCTTCTCTCCTACTCTCATTTTTGCACTTCTAGATCTTCTGTTATCTGATATCTCTTGATCTGTTGGTATAAAAGGTTTCTTGGATAATACTTTTAGCTCTTTATTTAATTTTAATGCTTTGAATTTGTGTTTTACCATACGGTCTTCCATAGAGTGATAACTAATAATAACAATCCTACCATTGGGTTTAAGAAAATTCATAAAATCGTCTAAGAATGATTCTAAATGCTCTAATTCATCATTTGTTTTGATCCGAAGCGCTTGAAAAATTCGTGAATATGTTTTAATACGATACTTGT
>JAYZIW010000014.1:0-7214 GCA_036165075.1 Fidelibacterota bacterium
ATCAGAAGAGACAGAGATGTGAAGCGTGCCGCAAAAAAAGCGACAGTAGTAGCACCATCTTTTGAAAAACGCATGAAAAAAATGATGGGGAAAGTGTAAGTCATGCCAAGATCTAATAGTTCAGTTCCAAGACATAGAAGACATCGTAAAACTGTCAAGTTAGCCAAAGGTTATTTTGGAGCAAGAAGCCGTAATTATAAAGCAGCAAAAGACGCGGTAGTTAAAGCTGGTCTTTATGCTTATAGAGATAGAAGACAGAAAAAACGTCAATTTAGACGTCTGTGGATTATGCGTATTAATGCTGCGTCAAGATTAAATGGTTTATCATATTCAAATTTTGTACATTTATTGAAGGAGAAAGGTGTCGATTTAGACAGAAAGGTTTTAGCTCATCTAGCAGTTAATGATCCATCTGTCTTTGAAGACCTTGTAAAATATTTAAAGAAAAAGTAAAAATAAAGAAGATGTCATTAGATAAAAGTATCAAAGAAATTAAGACATCTTTTCGCTCAGATTTATCCAACTGCAAAACACCTACTGATCTCGAAAACATTCGTATTGCTTATTTAGGAAGAAAAGGGAAGATCACTATATTATTTGATGATTTTGCAAAGCTTTCAGGGTCAGAAAAACCTAAATATGGTAAAGCATTAAATGTTTTAAAAACAGATTTAACTGCTGCATTTAATAAAAAATCAAATATTTTAAATCCTAACGAAGATAAATCAAGCGATAATTCTACTGATTTTTCTCTTCCTGGATATAATTTACCCCAAGGAAGTTTACATCCATTAGAACAGGTTACTAGTGAAATAAAGTCAATATTTCAGTCTATTGGTTTTTCTGTTGCTTATGGACCTGAAATAGATGATGATTATCATAATTTTGAAGCGTTAAATGTGCCAAAACATCATCCTGCACGAGATATGCAAGATACATTCTTTGTTGACCCTAATACAGTATTAAGAACTCATACTTCTAACGTGCAAATCCATCTAATGGAAAATCAAGATCCACCAATTCGACATATTTGTTGTGGAAGAGTATTTAGAAATGAAGCTGTGAGTTATAAAAGCTTTTGTCTATTTAATCAAGTAGAAGGGTTGGTAGTAAATGAATCTTCTTCATTTGCAGAAATGAAAGGTACTTTAGAATATTTTGTACAAGAAATGTTTGGTAAAGATACTAAAATGCGATTTAGGCCAAGTTATTTCCCATTTACTGAACCAAGCGCTGAAGTAGATATATGGAATGATAAATTGAATCAATGGATGGAAATCTTAGGATGTGGTATGGTTAACCCTAATGTTCTTAAGAATGTTGGATATGACAACACAAAATACCAAGGATTTGCTTTTGGAATGGGTATAGAGCGTATCGCAATGATTAAGTATGGCATTAAAGATATTCGCTTATTCTATCAGAATGATAAAAGATTTTTGGAGCAATTCTAATGAAAGTGTCTTTATCATGGCTTAAACGCTTCGTTGATTTTAAATACTCTGCATCAGAGCTAGCTGATAAGCTGACTATGCAAGGATTTGAATCTGAAGTAGTTGCAGACTTTAGCGCATTAGAGCATATTGTTGTTGGTGAGGTAAAATCTGCTAAAAAACATCCTGATGCTGATAAATTAAAGGTTTGTACCGTTACAGATGGAAAAGACTCTTACAATGTTGTATGTGGCGCATCTAACGTTGATAAAGGTCAAAAGATTGTATTTGCTAAGGTAGGAGCGGTCTTGCCTGGAGATTTCAATATAGGAAAAGCAAAGATTAGAGGCGTTGAGAGTTTTGGGATGATTTGCTCTGAAAGAGAGTTAGGAATCTCAGAAGAGCATGATGGTATTATGGTCTTAGAAGATTCATGTAAAGTGGGTGCATCAATTGATACTATTCTAGGTGAAATTTATGATGCTATTGATGTAGAGGTTACTCCAGATAAAGCTTTTGCATTAAGTCATCGTGGTATTGCAAGAGAAGTAGCAGCTATGTCAGGTGCTAAACTCAAAACACCTATGAAAGCGCTTAAGATTAAATCCAAAACAAAAGATGTTATCAAGGTTAAATTAGATAAAAAAGGTGGATGTACACGCTATATTGCTGGTACAATGAAAAACCTAACGGTTGGACCATCTCCGAAGTGGCTTGCCGATTATTTGAAATCTGCCGGACAGAAAAGTATTAACAATCTAGTGGATATTTCTAACTTTATGTTGTTAGAGATTGGACATCCCACTCATGTATTTGACTTAAAGAAGCTGTCAAAACCTGTTATTGAGGTAAAATGGGCTAAAAAAGGCGAGAAATTTGATGCATTAGACGAGGAATCATACACATTAGACACAGATCATCTTATTATAACAGATTCTGTCAATACTGTGGCATTAGCAGGAATTATTGGGGGAAAAGATAGCGCTGTTTCAGATTCAACGACGGATGTATTAATTGAGAGTGCTTATTTTGATCCTGTTGTTGTAAGAAAAGGATCTAAAAAATTAAATTTATTATCTGAAGCATCTAGACGTTTTGAAAGAGGCGCAGACCCTGAGGCAGCATTAGAAGCTTTTTATATGATTGCAGGGTTGATGTCTGAGGTAGCAGGAGGTACACTAGAATCAATCATTACTGATGAATCTAGTATTGATCTAACGCCGCATAAGGTCTCTTTATCAAAAGAAACGCTCCTAAAACACACAGGACAAGAAATTGATGCAAAATCTGTTGGTTCTATATTAAATGGATTACATATTAAGCATAGTGAATCAAAAACAGGTTGGAATTGCACTATTCCATCTTTTAGACATGATGTAAGACATGAAACAGATCTAATTGAAGAGATATTGCGTTGTTATGGTTATGAAAATATTAAATCTTCTTATAGTTTCTCCTCGCAAATGCAATATGCTAACGACGAAGAACAACCATTATTTGAATTAAAACAATATTTATCTTCTATAGGATTTAATCAATGTTATAATAATTCATTGCAAGATATTGAAGAGGTAAAGGCTTTCGGAGTTAATCCTGTTTCTGTGATGAATCCATCATCAGAAAGAATGAATACACTGCGCACAACTCTTCATCGTGGTTTATTAGAAAATTTAGATTTCAATTTCAAAAACGGTTCTGCTAATACATTAATTTATGAACATGGAACTGTTTTTGAGAAAAAAGGAAAATCTTTAGAAGATATTAGTCAGATTAGCAATTTTTCTTGCTTAGTGCATGGAAGTTTCTATGAGCAAAATGTACATTTTGGAGCAGTAGAGAATAACTTTTTCTTACTCAAGGGTATTGCAACTAACATATTTGATACTCTCACAAAAGCAAAAATTAAGTTTATAGAGGACAAAAACTCGTATTGTAATACATTTTATCGTATTGTAGATGGAAAAAAGAATACGGTTGGCTCTATCGGAGTAATAAGCCCATCATTTCTAGATAAGTTGGATATTGCACATAAGACTGAGGTATGTGTTATGGACATTAATACTACCTTTTTTACAGAGCATTTCAATCAGAGTGTTAAGGTGAAAGATATTGTATTGTATCCAACGGTTAATAGAGATCTAAACTTCAAGCTAGATAGCAATGCTAATTTAGGTGAAGTATGCTCTGCAATGAAATCAGTTAACCAATCAATATTACAAGATGTATATCCTGCTGATATTTATCAATCAAAAGAAGAGAATAATAAAAAGAATGTATTATTTAAATTGTCATTTCAGAGTGTTAAAAAAACACTTGAAGATAACGATGTAAATCCAGTTATTGCAGAAATTATAAGTCTTGTTACAAAGAAATTTAATGCTAAATTAAGAGATAATTAATAAGGAAATATTATGGAAGATTCAGAAAAAAAAGTTGTAAAAGTTAGAATTTTTGGTCAAGAATATTCTATTCGCGCTACCGTTAACGAAGCTCATATAAGAGAATGCGCTGCGCTTGTAGATAGTAAGATGTCAGAAATTCAAAGATCAGCACCTTCGTCCTTAAATGCTTCCAAGATAGCGATTTTAGCTGCAATGAATATATCAGATGAGCTAATGAGCGCAAAAAGAGGAGAATACTCTTTTAAAGGTGAAGTAGAATCAAAAATCCAATCTTTGGTTGGACGCATTGAAGAAATAATATAACAAAAGGGAATAACGTGTCTGATACTAAAATCTTATCGGGGTTAGAGTCTAGTAAAGCTCTCTATGAAAGTTTGCATGATCGTATCAGTGCCTTAAAAGAAAAAGGTGTCACTCCAGGATTAGCAGCTATCCTAGTAGGTGAAGACCCTGCATCACAAATTTACGTTCGTAATAAGACAAAACGTTTTGATGCTTTAGGTCTTAAATCTGAAATTCATCGTCTAGAAAACTCTATTTCAGAACAAGAATTATTGGATTTAATTGCTAACATTAATACAGATGACAGTTTTCATGGAATTTTAGTTCAATTACCTCTGCCAAAACATATTGATAGCGATAAAGTTATTCATGCTATAGATCCAACAAAAGATGTTGATGGATTTCATCCAGAGAATGCTGGTCTATTAGCAATAGGAAAACCAAGGTTTGTGCCATGTACACCGAAGGGAATTATGTTTATGCTAAAGCATTTTCAAGTAGATTTACATGGAAAACATGTCGTAGTAGTTGGACGAAGCAATATTGTTGGAAGGCCTGTATCAGTATTATCCAGTCTTAAAGCATTAGGGAATGCAACGGTTACTCTTTGTCATAGCGGTACATCTGACTTAAAATACTTTACTAAACAGGCAGATGTAGTCGTTGCAGCAATGGGTTCACCAGAATTTTTAGATGCCTCATTTATCAAGGAGGGGGCGTGCCTTGTTGATGTAGGGATTAATCGTATTGAACGTGACGGAAAATCTACTATTGTTGGAGATGTTAATCAGTCAAGCGTGATGGGTAAAGCTAGTGCACTTACTCCTGTTCCTAAAGGAGTTGGTCCAATGACGATAGCAATGCTAGTAGAAAACACCGTATTCTCTGCTGAATTGTTATTAAATTAAACACCTTATGAATCAGAAAAATACAATCTATATACTTCTATGTGCGTGTTTATTAGTATTTAATGCATGTACCGGATCAAAAGTTGATCAAGATGAAGTTAAAAAAGCGAATCAGTTTTTTGAGTCTATCTTTCAAGACAGAGTGTTAGATAGTCCTGAGTTTCAGACACGATTAGGTTATAAATCTAATTATGATCAATGGGACGATATTACGTTTACTGCTAGAAGAAAAAATGCAAGAGATGCTATATTTGACTTAGAGTATATGTTAGATAATATTGATATCGAAAAGCTCGATAATAAAACAGCTATTAGCTATCGATTAATGGAAAAATCTTTACAAAGACTTATTGATGCTGATAAATACCTTTTTCGTGGATATATGGTAACCCATCGTGGAGGAAAACATTCTTCTATTCCATCTTTTCTAATCAATTATCATAAAATAGATGATGAAGAAGATGTAAAAGATTATCTCTCTAGATTGCGCAATATTGAGCCGTTATTTCAAGATTTTATTAAAGAATTAGAATTAAGAGATGAACTGGGAACAATTCCTCCTATGTTTGTCTATCCTAAAGCCATTGCGGTATGTGAAAATATCATATCAGGATACCCATTTGAAGAGGGTAAAAAACAGAATGTTATCTACGAAGATTTTGTCAATAAATTAGATGCGTTAGACATTTCAGATGCAATAAAACTTCGCTATAAAAGCGAAGCCGAAGCTATTCTAGTTACGGTTGTTAATTCTTCCTATAAGAACTTAATTGATTTTCTTACCGAGCAACAATTAAAAGCAACCAATAATGATGGAGTGTGGAAGTATCCTAATGGGGCTGAATATTATCAATATACTTTAGATGAGTACACAACATTAGGGTTAACTGCAGAACAAATTCATGAAATTGGCTTAAGTGAAGTTGCACGTATTCATGAAGAAATTTATGCTATCATGGAAGAGGTTGCTTTTGAAGGTACATTACAAGAGTTTTTTGATTTTATGAGGACAGATCCGCAATTTTATTATCCACAAAGCGATAAAGGTCGTCAAATGTATTTAGATCAAGTCAATGTCGTAGTTGACACCTTATCTGCACGTATTGACGAATTATTCTATGGATTACCAAGTATTCCACTTATAGTGAAACCGGTAGAGGCTTATAGAGAAGCATCTGCTGGAATTGCTTTCTATAGTAGAGGTCAAGCCGATGGAAGTCGTCCTGGAATCTATTATGCTAACTTATATAACATGCAAGATATGCCAATTTATAAATTAGAAAATCTAGCATATCATGAAGCAATTCCTGGGCATCATATGCAGATTGCTATCGCACTAGAAGTAGAAGGAATGCCAAGCTTTAGAAAGTATGGTGGATATAGCGTATTTTCTGAAGGATGGGCTCTATACTCTGAGACACTACCAAAAGAAATTGGATTATATAAAGATCCTTATTCTGATTTTGGTCGTTTATCTGGAGAACTATGGAGAGCATGCCGTTTGGTTGTAGATACTGGGATTCACCACTATCGTTGGACCAGAGAAGAGGGGATTGATTATTATATGAACAATACAGCAAATCCAGAAGGTGATTGTGTTGGGATGGTAGAGCGTCATATTGTATGGCCAGGTCAAGCCGTTTCTTATAAAATAGGGATGTTAAAGATTCAAGAATTACGTGCACATGCCGAGGAAACACTCGGTGATAAATTCTCCCTTCAAGGGTTTCATGATGTTGTCTTAAAAAATGGAGGAGTATCGATGGATATTCTGCAAGACATTGTCTATGAATGGATTGAAAATCAGTAAATAGTATGATTATCATTAAAACAACTTCTGATAGCCATAAGGCTATGAAAGATATCACGAATACATTATTAAACAAGAAGTACGCTGCATGCGTCAATATTATTCCGCGTATGCGCTCAAAATATATCTTAGATGGACGTATTGTGGAGTCAAGGGAAGTAATGCTGTTAATTAAAACTTCCGAAGATTTAGAGGCAAATGTGTATAAAACGATTAAAAAGTTACATAATTATGATATTCCAGAGATTTCCACCATCAAAACAGAGAATGTTGATAAAGATTATTTAAATTGGGTTAATGAATCATTAAAATGACACTAGAAGAATTAAAAAAAGAGATATCTAAACCTCATAATGATTTTTCAGAAGTTGATGCAAAT
>JAYZIW010000015.1:0-4622 GCA_036165075.1 Fidelibacterota bacterium
AAACTGGGACAACAAGCTACAACCTTGTCTGGCGGTGAGGCACAAAGAATTAAGCTGTCTACAGAACTTTCAAAAAATAATACAAAAAATACAGTATACTTTTTAGACGAACCAACGACAGGTTTACATGTAGACGATATCCAGATGTTGATGTCTGTTTTACAAAAATTAGTGACCCAAGGGAATACTGTAATTGTCATTGAGCACAACCTCGATGTTGTTAAGTGTGCAGATTGGATTATTGATTTGGGGCCAGAAGGTGGAGAAGGAGGCGGCAATATTGTAGCAGAAGGAACAGCATTAGAAATCGCAAAAAATAAAAAGTCCCTTACAGGAAAATTTCTAAAAAAAGTATTAAAATAAATTTTTGGATAACCCTGTTTCTCTAATTATCTTACTATATAGTGGACAGCGAAGAAAAAATAGTTATTTCGTCAAATGAAGAGCGCAATTTTGATAAACAGATTAGACCAGCCCTGTTTGATGAGTTTGTAGGTCAAAAAGCACTGGTTCACTCCTTAAAAACTTATATTTTAGCAGCCAAAGAAAGAGAAGAGGCCCTGGATCATATTTTGCTTTATGGTCCTCCGGGTTTAGGAAAAACAACACTATCAAACATTATTGCAGCAGAGCTAAGCCAGGGGTTTTATGGGTCTTCAGGTCCAGTTATTTCAATTCCAGGAGACTTGTCAGGCATGTTAACCAACCTGCAAAGCGGAGATGTATTGTTTATAGACGAAATTCACAGGATGAACACATCAGTTGAAGAATACCTATACTCTGCAATGGAAGACTATAAAATTGATATTTTAATTGACTCTGGTCCTAATGCTAGGACCGTAAGAATAGATCTAGAGCCGTTTACTTTGGTTGGCGCAACGACTAGATTGGGCAATATTTCGACACCAATGAGAGACAGGTTCGGCGCTATTTTTCGTGTTGATTTTTATAATATAGAAGACTTGTTTAAAATTTTAGAACGCACTGCACACATTTTAAACGTTGAGGTAGAAGAAGATGCCTTGTATGAGATTGCTCGCAGATCTAGAGGAACACCAAGAATTGCTAATAGGGTTCTAAAGAGAGTAAGAGATTTTGCACAAGTAAAAAAACTTAAAAAGATTAATATAGAAGCTGCAATGAGCTCCTTGGATAGCATTGGTATTGATAAAAATGGACTAGAAGAAATGGACAGAAAGATTTTAAAAAATCTTATTACCAAATTTAACGGAGGTCCAACAGGGGGAAAATCATTAGCAATATCTGTTAATGAAGATATACAAACCATTGAAGATGTTTATGAACCTTATTTAATTAAAGAAGGTTTTATTGAAAGGACTTCAAGGGGAAGAAAAGCTACAGACAAAACATATCAGTTGTTTGGTCTATCAAAAAAAAATAAGAAGGAGAATTAGTTTAATGATTGAAAAAAAGAAAAAATATAAGCTCACCGATTTCCGTTATCAGTTACCTAGTAAATTTATTGCACAACAACCAAAACCAAAAAGAGATAATGCAAAAATGATGGTTTTAAACAGAGAAAATCGATCTATTAAACACAGCAAATTTTCCAAAATTATCGACCATTTTCAAAAAAATGATTTATTAATCATGAACGACACTAAAGTATTTCCCGCTAAGCTATACGCCACAAAAGATAGAACAGACGCAAAGGTAGAGATTTTTTTATTAAGAGAGTTGGGCGATAGGCTTTGGGAAGTATTAGTTAAGCCAGCACGAAAAGTAAGAATTGGGAATAAGCTTATTTTATCAAAAGATTTATTTTGCGATGTTATTGATAATACTGTATCTGGAGGTAGGGTGGTAAGGTTTGAGTTCGGAAAACAAAATTTTGATAATATTTTAAATAAAATTGGTAACCCACCTTTACCACCATACATTAAGAGGCCGGTTACCAAACAAGACACAGAAAGATACCAAACTGTTTATGCAAAAAAAAGAGGTGCTGTTGCAGCCCCCATTGCTGGACTGCATTTTACGCCAGAACTAATTCAAGCCCTTAAGAAAAAAGGCGTGAGAATTTATAATATTACCCTTCATATAGGGCTTGGTACTTTTAAGCCAGTACAGGTAGAAGATCTCAATAGACACCACATGGATTCTGAATATTTTGAGGTGAGCCCAGAAACTGCGTTGGCAATCAATGAAGCTAAAAGAAAAAGAAGAAGAATTTTTGCAGTAGGAACATCTACTGTAAGAGCCTTAGAAACCGTCAATGTATCAGGGTTTCAAATTTCACCAAAGAAAGGCTGGACAAATAAATTTATTCATCCACCACATGACTTTAAAATTGTTGATGGGCTAATTACTAGCTTTCATCAACCAGAAAGTACGCTATTAATGCTTACATCTGCTTTTGCAGGCTATAAATTTGTCAAAGAAGCTTATAAGGTTGCAAAACAGAAAAACTATAGGTTTTTAAGCTATGGTGATGCAATGTTAATTACCTAAAATATTATGAATGCTGGAGTAATAGTTGCCGGTGGGAAAGGGAGTCGTTTCGGAGGCTACAAACAAACCGCCATATTAAAGAATAAACCAATCTATCAATATAGTTTGGATATTTTTAATAAATCCGACATCATTGATGTTATTTATTTAGTGATTCCAAAAGACCTATTTCCAAAAATTACCAAAGACCTATCTAATGTGCATTCAAGCAAGTCGATTATACTGTGTGAAGGCGGAAAAACTAGATCAGACTCAGTTTATAATGCTATAAAAAAAATAAAAGACAATATAGATATAGTTGTAATACATGACGCTGTCAGGCCGTTAATTCAAAATGCAAATATTTTAAATGTAGTCAATGCCTGCAAAGAAAGCGATGGAGCTATACTAGCTCACCCTGTATCAGACACATTAAAGAAAGTAAATGAAAATCTTGTTTCTTTCACAATTGACAGAACCCATCTATGGTTAGCTGAAACCCCTCAAGCATTCAATTTGAAAAAACTAAAATCCTGTTATAAAAAAATTAATAAAAATGATAGAAATGCTTTTACCGACGAAGCCAGCTTAATGGAGCACCTTGGCTACAAAATTGATGTTCTTCATAACAAAACAAAAAATATAAAAATAACAGAAAAAGAAGACCTAGGCTTTATTCAAAATAATTTATTAGGCTACAACACAACAGGCATAGGAATTGATTTTCACTCTCTTGTAAAGGGAGAAGGGTTGATAATAGGTGGCCATAAAGTGAAGTGTGACCTTTCATCAGACGCTCACTCTGATGGCGATGTATTAACGCATGCAGTGACCGATGCGTTGTTGGGAGCACTTAACCTAGGAGACATAGGAGAGCATTTTCCCAACACTCAAGAATATCTAAACGTTTCTAGCATTGAGCTGTTAAAAAAGATTATAAAAAAAATACCAAAGAACACAAAAATAGGAAGAATTGATATTTCTATTGTTTTGAATTCTCCAAAAATTACTCCCCATAAAAAAGCAATCAAAACTGCTTTGGCAAATGCCATGGGCGTTAAAGAGAGCATTATTTCAATCAAAGCAACTACCACGAATGGTTTAAAATTCTTAGACATGTCAAGCGGTTGGGGCTGTGAAGCGATTATTACCCTGAATCATGAAAGTTGAATCTTGCGCAAAAATAAATTTAGGGTTACATGTTCTTAGTAGGCGAGCCGATAACTTCCATAATATTGTTACTATTTTTCAAGAGATTAGTTTTTCAGATCAATTAACAATTGAACAATCTAAAAAGACTTCTTTTGATACCAATGTTGACTGGCTAGACAGAGAGAACAATACGTGTATAAAGGCAATCAACATATTGCAAAAACAATACCCAGATTTGCCTAATTTCAATCTTTTTTTACAAAAAAACATTCCCACCAATGCCGGCTTAGGTGGAGGTTCTAGCAATGGGACAGCAACCTTAAAGGCAATTGATAAATTATGTGATTTAAATCTTCAAGAAGAAGAAATGAACAATTTTTCAGAAAAGATTAGTGCAGATTCCCCCTTTTTTGTTAATGGAGGGTTGCAAGGAGGTGAAGAAAAAGGGCAAAAGCTATTCCCGATAAAAGGTAGTCTCATTGATAACTATATCTTGCTTGTAATGCCTGATATAAAAATACAAACTTCAGAGGCTTTTATGTTTATAAAAAAGTATTTGGTAAAAGGGAAAACCGACGTTAAGTTGTCGCAAATGTTGGAAGAGCTTAAACTTAACAACTTAAGTTCTGAGTTATTTTACAATGATTTTGAGATGTATGTTTTTAAGACACATCCAGAAATTGGCAAGATCAAATTAGAGATTTTGGATTTAGGTGCAAAATACGCCAGTTTGTCGGGTAGTGGTTCGACTGTGTTTGGAATATTCTCAGACAAACAAAAAGCGCAAAAAGCGCAATCTTTTTTCAGTCCCCATTATTCTACAATTATAGCGAATCCAAAAATTTAATTTGGGGGGTCGTCTAATTGGCAGGACACCTGGTTTTGGTCCAGGCAGTCGGGGTTCGAGTCCCTGCTCCCCAACAAATAAAAATAATTATGGGACAGTATATACAAAAAATATTTTCCGGCACAAATAGCCGTGAGCTAACTGCTAAAATTGCAGAGCAAGCCAAATTAAA
>JAYZIW010000016.1:0-6696 GCA_036165075.1 Fidelibacterota bacterium
TATGTCTAAGTAAAACTTGAAGGCAAACAATGAATACCCCGATAGTGGTATTTGAACCTTTCATTTATGCCTATTTATTATTCCTTAGCGGCTTTTTTCTTAGCTGCTGGCTTTTTCTTAGCTGTTGGCTTTTTCTTAGCTGTTGGCTTTTTCTTAGCTGCTGGCTTTTTCTTAGCTGTTGCTTTCTTTGCTACTACTTTTTTCTTAGCTGCTGGCTTTTTAGCTGCTGGCTTTTTCTCTTCTACTGCAGGTGTAGCTACTTTTTTATTTTTTAAAAGCTCCGCCTGCTTTGCCTTTAATCTAAGACGTGATTTCTTCTGTTTCTTCTTTGCTAATTTTTGTTTTTTATTCATTTAGATTTATCTCCTTTAAAAACCATAACATATAATGCAATATGAGCGATAACAAACACAATAAAGAAAAATAAGGGAAATAATAAATCGTGCCAAAAATTACTCATAGAAATCCTCTCAAATTATTTGTTACATTTTTTATAAAAGAACTGAACTTCCTTGGTTCCGCCCTCCGTAAATTGCGAACCACATTCAACAAAATCAAACTTTTTATGAAATCTTATTGAGCCTGGATTTGGAGGCATAATATTAACTTCACATAATATAATATCATATCCATTTTCTATCGAAAAATAAAATAAATCGGTATAAAGAGCTCTCCCAAGTTTTAGATTTTGAAACTTTTGTAATACTGATATGCGATCAATATACATAAAGTTAGAATATCTTTCTGAAACCCACTTATAATTTAAACTTCCATATTTAATATTCTCTGGAAGACATAGCAAAAATCCCGCTGGTTCATTATTCTGGAATGCAACCTTGCAATAGTTAGCTTGATCAAGTAAAGATTGTAGTTTGGCTCTATCTAAAGAACCAACTTGAGGTTCATTTTCTTGGTTTGAAGAAAGAATGAAATCAAATAAACTATCATCATAATCTTTAAGCACTATCAATTTAAAGGCTCCATTTCATTACCTCCATTACAAATAATGGAACCCTGTATACCATATCTACGTCCATCGTTATAAATATATTTATACATTAGTTCTCCATTTTTATCCCAGGCTTTTTGTTCGCCATGCTCTAGTCCAGTTCTAAAATTTTTTAGAGTAAAAAGCTCTCCATTTTCATGCCATTGTTTGTGCGTCCCAAAACTTTCATCTTTTTTAAAATAGTAGAGGTATTTTTTATTTCCATTGGGCCACCATCCTTCATGTTTACCATTTTTCTGTCCATTTGAATATTTTCTAACAGACTTAATAGTTCCATCTGAATAATAAATGTTAATAGATCCAGTATACTGTTCATTTCTTATAAATTGTGGAACAGTAAGCCCATTAATTGAATCAGATTCATTTATAATAACTGTATTAGAACAAGCAATGAAGACAATACAATAAAGAAAAGTTAGTACAAATTTAGTTTGTGTAGTAACCACCGCCACCAGAAGATCCTACTTGCCCTCTGAATCCGCCAATCAAATAAGGTACAGTTGCTGTTGCGTGATAGTGATATATACCATCTGGATATTCTTCTGTCACATGGGTGTGTCCATTGATATCATCAAGATCTGTTGGGTACTGACCATCTGTTTGATTTGTAGGACCATAGATTGGAAAACCATCTAATGAATATCCAACTAGAATTGAATTATCTGCAAATGTTAAATATGTTGGCTCCCAATGATAATGATATTGTCCTGTCTGTTGTGGATGGCCATAATAATTATCAAATGATGCTATTTCGTTATCTAGCGGTTGATTATTTGGTCCAGCATATTGATTATAAAATGGTACTCCGCTTAATGATACTCCAATTGCACCTAATGGTGTACTAGAAACTGAACTAGCAACACTAGGTGTTAAAGGAATATGAAACTTAAAATTTTGAGCAGTAATAAGATTTGGGTTTACCGCCATTCCTGAATGAGGAGATTCATAGTTTGGATGATTCGCTCCCCAATAAGGACTATTGTGATTTGGAACTCCTGTTGTTTCAATTACAACATAGTCTCCCGAAATATAGACATCAGTATATTCATCAATAAATTTTGTAAATCCTGCAGGAAGATCTGTATTATTTCCACCTGAACCACCATTATTGTTGCCACCTGTACCAGTACCGTCAGAATTATCTGTAGAACTAGATGTTCCCATTGTGGTAGAAGTATCACAAGCTATAAAAGCTATAATACATAAAATTAAAATTTTGTTTTTCATATCAGTTATCGTTCCCCATTACAAATTGTATTGTACATTATAAAAATATTCCACGACAATTTAAAGCAGAATCTATACTCCCATTAATGGTTCAGTTGGTGCAATCGCACTTTCAGCAACTCCGACAAAAAAAGATGTAAATAAAATAAACAGAGTTAATGCAATCAACATTACAATAAATGCTACAATACATACTCCTACAGCTCTTACTGTAGAACTAAAGTCCAGTGCCTGTCGTACCGCTACTGTCATTGCTGCTAATTGTAATATTAAGACTAAAGGGTCAACAAAAAATCCAACGATCGGAACAAATTTAAATATGACAAGCAAGCCTGGAGCATAGGCAAATCCTAGAGTGCGTAATAATTCTCCTGTATTAGACTCTGTCTCAGGTTCAGGCAATATTCTTGTCCCAACAAATGCAATAAAAAATGCCCATAAAAACCATCGAATAATACTTCCTAATACACTTTGTGCTAAGAAAATAGGCGCAGTAATTCCAGCGACCATAAATCCCTGTACTATAGCAACTAAAGCTACAGTCATCATTGCTTGCCTTGTTAAAGACTTGTCAGCCTCGACAGCTTCATAAAATTCAACATCAAGAATAATAGCTTTATATAGTTTTTCAGCATAGCTCATTATTTTTTCTCCCTATAAAGTAGAATGAATGTCAATATAGTTGATATAAAAATTAACCAACCAATAATAATATGTTCTAAAAAATTTTGATTCGTATCTGTTGTATAATATAGTACATCATTTATAACGAATACTATAATTCCAGTGATTCCAAATAATAATAAAATATTTTTTAATGATATCATTGTTCTTTAAAGCGAGCCCTCGATACATGTGGTATCAAATCCGCCTCTTGTGTTATAAATAGTTGTTACTTTTATTCTTGATGTGTCTAATAACGTACTCAAATCATCAAAAATACGCTTAGTAACTGCTTCTTGATAAATTCCAACATTCCTGAAACTAACAAAATAATATTTCAATGATTTCAGCTCTACACATTTTTTGCCTTCAGGAAAATATTCGATAATCACATCTGCTAAGTCTGGAAGTCCGCTAAAAGGACATACCGCACTAAATTCTCTTGTCTTAGTAACAATGTATTGATCCTTACTATCAAAAGGAAATGTTTCAAGAAAATCAGAATTGATGTGATCTTCGCTATCAAACTTAAATTCTTTTCCATCTGCTTTTGCCATTATAAATCTCCCTTATATGTACATGAATAACTAGAACCTTCACTAACAGTGACTTTGGTTAACCCTGATAATTGTGGTTTCAATTTCTTCCAAATCCACTCAGCAATATATTCCGTAGTAGGATTAGAAAGTTCTGATATATCATTTAAATACTTATGATCTAGTATAGAATGTACTTCCTTCTCATAGACTTTATCAATTTCAAAAAAGTCAATAACCCAACCTGTAGATGGATCAATCTCTCCATCGATAGCAACTATCACAGAGAATGTGTGTCCATGCAATTGCGCACATGGATGCTCCAAATCTAATAATGTTAATTTGCGAGCAGCATGAAATTGATATTTTCGTGTTAATTCAAACATATTATCTTATCCCCATTATTTTATGTGTTTGTAGACTTAATCGCCACAACGGATTTTCGATACAATAAGATACACATTCCAAGATATTTTTTTGTAAATCTTTTCCATCCATAGGCTGTACACAAAAATGATCAAAATCCAATTCTTCAAATTGTTCTGGTTCAAAACCAGGTTGTGGATAAACTAACTTTAGCTCATCTCCTTTTAATAGGACAAGCTTTGCATTCTTTTTTGGACTGACACAAATCCAATCAATATTATTTGGAGGTAGCATTGTTCCATTTGTCTCAATCGCTATTTTAAAACCTTTCTTATGCAAATTATCAATGAGTTTTTGATCTAATTGAAGCAAAGGTTCTCCTCCAGTAAATACAATAAACTTTTCCTTTGAATCATCTGACCAACATTTTTCAATTTGTTTAATTAAATCATTTACAGAAGAATACTTTCCTCCATTTTCTCCATCAATTCCAAAAAAATCTGTATCACAAAACTTACATGTCGCTTTATGACGGTCTTCTTCTCTTCCTGTCCATAAGTTACATCCAGAAAAACGGCAAAATACTGCTTCCTTTCCAGTGTGCACCCCTTCTCCTTGAATAGTAAGGTATATTTCTTTAACACTGTAACTCATTGATATAATGTAGGGTCAGGAATATTTGACATATTAAATCCTTTTTTTCTTAACATGCATGCATCACACTCTCCGCAAGCTAATCCTTGATCTGATGGATCATAACAAGAATGTGTTTCCTTATAAGAAACACCTAATTCATGCCCTTTTATAATAATTTCTGATTTTGTCATATTGATTAAAGGGGTATGAATAGTAATTTTTTGATCTCCTTGAGTAAATTTTGTTCCTAGATTTGCCATTTTTTCAAATGCATCTATGTATTCAGGCCTGCAATCTGGATAACCACTATAATCAAGTGCATTTACCCCGATAAAAAGATTATATATATTATTCACTTCTGCATAAGCTAATGCGTAGGAAAGAAAAATAGTATTACGAACCGGTACGTAGGTTACAGGGATTTCATCTCCAATGTCTTGATTCTTTGGAACAGTGATATTATCAGTGAGTGCTGAGTGTCCAAACTGCTGAAGGTCAATAGTAATTGTTTGGAAATGAGATACAGAATATGTTTTTGCAATTGCTTTTGCAGCCTCAAGTTCAAACTTGTGTCGCTGACCATAATCAAAAGACAATGCAATAACATCAAATTCTTTCTGTGCAATAGCAAGAACTGTAGTAGAGTCTAATCCTCCACTTAATAAAACAATACACTTCGGCTTTGAATGATTCATACTGCTAGCAATTCTCAAGCGTTTCTTTGGCTAGCATGTCAACGACTTTTTTAAAATCTTTTGTTTTTTCATACATTTTTAACTGTCTATCGGCGCTTGTACCATTTTTTAGCATTGTATGAATATATTGGATTTCTTCTTCGGTGCCCAATTCTTTTGCACTATCTGCTACTATATCAAGCAACTCATGAAATAATTCTTTTGTATCTAACTCTTTTCCTACACCTAAATCAATCATTTTTCCATCAATACCATGTCGCATTGCTCTCCATTTATTTTCTGATATCAGTGACTGTCTATAATCTCTCCAGCTGATATTACGCTCACGATTGCGAATCATTGTAGCAACTAATGCCTGAATTAGAGCAGCAATTGCTATAACCTCATCTACCTTAGTTGTGGAGTCACACATTCTAAACTCTAATGTTGGAAATTTGTAGTGAGGCCTCATATCCCACCAAATTTTAGAAGGATTATCAATAGATTTTGTAGCAATTAATTGGTTTATAAATTCTTCATATGCCTCTGCAGATTCAAATGTTTCTGGAGGCCCTGTTCTAGGAAGATCTTCAAAAACAATTCCTCTATATGATTTAAATCCTGTGTCCTGCCCTTGCCAAAAGGGAGAAGAGCTTGATAAGCTTAGTATATGAGGAATAAAATATCTCATCTGATTCATTACATCTATTCTAAGATCTTTATCTGGAATACCAATATGTACATGCATACCAAAAATCAATAATCGTTTTGCTACATACTGCATACTATCATACAGCCCATGGTAACGCTCTTTATCTGTCAATACTTGGTCTTTCCAGTGTGAATAAGGGTGTGTTCCTGCTGCAATAATATTGCAATTATTCTCTTGAGCATAATTAGATGCAAGCTGCCTTAAACGAATAACTTCTTTTCTCGTTTCTTTAATGTTTTTACACACCTTGCTTGTTACTTCTAATTGTGATTTTAATAACTCAGGAACCATGCTATCCTTAACCAGCATTGCATCCCTTTCTAAAAACTCAGCAATATAGGATGTTAATTCTCCTGTTTCTGGATCAATAACCTGATATTCTTCTTCAATCCCAATTGTTAATTCTTTGATATCCATAATTATATGTAATTTAAAAAGAAATAGGTTATAAGATTCATGATAAATAATTTGAGGCAAATGAGTCAGTGGAAATATAAAAATGTTAAATCTTTTTACTATTTAAAAGAAATCTTACTCCTTCTTATTCCAAGAACATTCTATCGATTAATACTTAAATCTGAACTAAGAAAAATAGAAAACTATGACAGAGAATATATCTTATCTCGCGTTAACTATTACAATAAAAAAGTAGATCAATTTAATGTTTCAGAAAATGCGACTAACCTTTCAGGATTAAAATATACACAAATGAAAAATATCATAGGAAATCTACTATCTTCAAAAAAAGATGGTCTAAGAAAAACGTATAATACTTATTTCTTAGATTTACATAAGCATTTTTCATTTTTTTCATCCAGTAAAGAACTAGATCTCTTATTTGGAGATGTGACTATCATTCCTGATACACCGTCT
>JAYZIW010000017.1:0-23542 GCA_036165075.1 Fidelibacterota bacterium
ACAGATACTGCAAAAAATTTTGGTTTTAATGCATTGACAGGAATCGATTTGCCAAATGAAAAGGATGGCTTAATTCCAGATAAAGAATTTTATATCAAGAATTATGGCAGATGGGGATGGTCAGAAAGAGGTGTCCTATTAAATCTTACATTAGGGCAAGGAGATATTTTAATTACACCGGTTCAAGCATTGAGGTTTATCAATCACATTGCTTCTAAAGGAGATACAGCACAACTTAGATTAAACTTGTCGAAGGAATTATCTTATTATGATAAAATTATTTATCAAGATAACATATGGGATCATATTTGGAATGGAATGTTTGATGTTGTCAATGGAGATCAAGGTAGTGGATGGAGAGCTAAAATAAATGATTCTGATATCAAATTGTTTGGCAAGACAAGTACTGCCGAAAATCCTCACGGAGAACCCCATGCATGGTTTATTGGTTTTTTTGAAATGCAAGATACAACATACTCAATTGTTGTAATGATTGAGAATGGAGGAGGTGGGGGAGCTATAGCATCCCCAATTGCTGGAGATATAGTTTCTTACTATATCAATTCTTCTAAATCTTTTGCGGAGAATTAGAGATATGTTTTTAGAAAAATTCTCTTTAGGAGCTACGAAAGATTATTTAGTAAGGCTAGCCCTTGTCATTATTGGATTAATAATATTCAGTCTACTTGCTCTTTATAGCATATCTGATAATCCTCTTAGTTTTAACAGTGCATTTTCTAGGCAATGTGTTTTTCTTATTTTCTCATTTTTAGTGTTTTTAATTGTTAAAAATATAAAGATTAAGACAATTCATGATAACTCGACCTTGATATTTATTATGACTATAATTTTTTGCATGATTCCATTTTTTTTACCAAGAGTAGAGTATACTTATAGATGGATTGATTTTGGCCTTTTTTATATCCAGCCATCAGAATATTTGAAATGTGCTACTGTCATTGTGATTGCAAAGTATCTATCTAACCATCAACTAAAAGTAAAAGATCCTTCTATTGTATTAGTTCCAGGTTTTTTAACATTAATCTCTGCATTTATAGTATTAAATCAACCAGATTTGGGAACTGCAGTTATTATTTGTGCTCCCTTAATACCAATGTTGTTATGGGCCGGAGTAAGCAATTTTATAATTTTCTTAATAATAGCACCTGTTATTACAATCTTAGCAGCGTCAAATATTGTTACTTTTACTATATGGGCTTTAATTATGTTTATGATCTTTCTCACTTTCCAGGCAGGTATTATTGCAAAATCTATACTTTACTTTGCGAATATTTTTACAGGATTACTAACTCCATTTTTATGGAACAATCTAGCTGAATATCAAAAACAAAGAATTTTAACGTTCTTAAATCCAGACCTTGACCCTATGGGATCAGCTTATCATATTATTCAAAGCATTACTGCAATTGGTTCAGGAGGGTTTTTTGGTAAGGGATGGGGAGAGGGATCTCAGACGCAATTAAAATTCTTACCAGTGCAAGAATCTGATTTTATTCTATCTGTTATAGCTGAAGAGTTAGGATTTTTAGGCATTTTTTTTGTAATGATTCTTTGTTTTTTACTAATAAAGACTCTTTTAGATATTGCATTTCGATCTTCTGATTATTTTGCTAGCCTGGTTATTATAGGTCTTGCTTCAATTCTTTTATCTCATATATTTATTAATTCTGCAATGACAATAGGGTTAATGCCTGTTAAAGGTCTCCCAATACCTTTTATTTCTGCCGGAGGATCATTTCTCTTATCTTGTTTTATTATGATTGGTATAGTAGTTAGTTTCTCAAAAAATTAATTATTATTCAGAGTTGAAATTATCCATCTCTATCGTTAATTTCTGGCTACTCATTTATCATGACAAAAAAACTCTTTTACATAACTAGTGAAATGGATCCTTTTGCATCGGTTTCATCTTTATCAGATTTATCCGTTCAAGTTCCTTTAGGTTTACAGGAAAAAGGTAATGATGTTAGATGTTTAATGCCGAAGTACGGATTTATAAGTGAAAGAAAATATATTTTAAGAGAAGTAATTCGACTAAAAGAGATTTTGTTTAATTTCGATGACATAGATTATTCATGTTCAGCTAAGAGTGCTTTTTTACCAAAATCAAGACTACAAGTTTATTTCTTGGAGCAAGAAGATATTTTTGGAGAGTTGAACACTCTTCTTTACAAAGCAAAAAATGGAAGGTTTTTAACCGATAATGACCATCGATTTGCTTTTTATTCTTTAGCAGCGATTAAGATGCTTCCTAATTTGTTTTGGTATCCTAATGTGATTATATGTAGCGGATGGACATCTGCCTTAATACCGATGCTAATTAATAAACTGGCAAAGAATGATAAAGACTTAGCTAAGGTAAAAACGGTATATATTGCAAGCTCTTTAAATCAAGATGTCATTTTTGATCCTAATAATATTGGATTTAATAAGGAAACTTTTTCTCCATTAAAATCATTAAATCTAAATCAGATAGGGTGTATGTATGCAGATAAGACAATTATTGTTAACGGATCGGAGAAAGTTTCATCTAAATTAATGAAGTTAAAAGTTTTCAAGGATGCAAAGAATTGTTCTGTAGTAGATCTTAATTATGGAGAGGAAACGGATTATTCTCCATTGTTAGACGCAATTGAGATCGGGATAAAGAAAATATAAAAAATGAATAATTATTCTTTTATAAAATGGAGTTTAATAGCGAGTATAATGTCTCTCTATTTTATTGCATGCTCAGAAGAAACTATTGTTTATAGTGAAATCGAAAATCCAAATTATACTATTAACACACTCACACTTCCTTTGGAAGAAAATAAAGTTTTTCAGATTAGCCCAACACTTGGAGGAAATGGAAAATTTTTCTTTGGGAATGTTAAAGGATCAGAGAATTTATTTTCCTTATTTAGCCTAACACTGTTTTCAGGTTCATTGCCCCCAACTAGTTTACATGATTTGTTGGCAGACTCAATACAGGTCGATAGTGCATTAGTATATATGCAAACTGAAGATTCATTAAGTTCGGCATCAAATTTATATTTGTACTCAGTGATAGCAACTGAGGATAGTATTTTTTCTGAAGACTCTACTAGTTATTATTCATTAGATAGTCATATAGATTTTGAAAGCAATGCTACATTATTACATCAAATTCCTCTGACTGATATCGCGCCTGATAGCACTGGATATGACACGCTAAAATTTTTATTTAAAGATGAAAATCTTAATTTATTAAAAGAATTCTATTTTGATACATTCACTTATCCAGCAAGAACTTTCATGTTAAAGAATGATGAGATCTTGGATGAGTTGTTTACTATTGAGAGCGATGAAAGTAATCGTCAACCAAGAATGAGAGTGTGGTACAAGGCGACAGTCGATGAAACAACTACTATAGATACTTCAATTCTATTCTTTGGAGATAAAGGTCTTAGTATTTTTTCTCCTCCAGCAGTAGAGGAGGATGACAAGAATTATATAACATTAAACTCTGGATCAGGACTCCAATCGTTGATACGATATGATATAGATATTATTAACGAGCTAGAAAGAAATTCGATTGTAAAGAATGCAAATCTTGTGCTTAATATAGAGTCTTCAAATCTCAATGAAGATGATACATTTTATGTTGTAGTTGGGGCGCTAGCAGATTCTGTAGAGAATTGGGATTTTACCACTTTTTTACCAGACCATGAATCGTATAGTGATACAGTATATACAATAGACCAAAGTTTTGTGATATCAAGAGAGGTAGAAGATGGTAAGGTAGAAATCCCTATTCAATCTTTTCTTCAATACTATAAGAATGATTTAATAAGCAATCATGGGCTTATGCTTTATAGTGGTCCAGCAAACAGTCCATTTGATAAGGTTAGATTGGACATAGAATCGGTAGAGGTATTATATGTTAAACCGTAATTTTGTTTTAGTTTTGCTTATAGGTACGTTATTTGGTCAATCTACAATGAACGGGTATGGTTATGGGATGTTTTCTCAAAACGATGAAGCAGCTACATCCGGTTCAAGCTCTATAGGATTGTTGCCTAGTTTTAAGAACGATGTTGCATTATCAAATCCATCAACATGGCATAAACTAGGATTTACATACATCAATACTTCTTTTCAAGGCCAATTTAATAACTTTAACTCTAGTTCCAGTAAGAATTCTGGACTAGCATCTGCAAAGTTGATTATTCCATCTAAGAAGAAAGTTTCATTTGGTTTAACCTTTAAACCTTTGTTTTCTAGAGAAATAACCATATCGGATAGTACATTTAATGAATTTATATTTGCTGGATCAGATACGCTGAGTTATTCTCGATCGAATAAAACAGGTGGAGGTTCTTCGATGGCACAGCTTGCTGTTGGATACAACCTTAATGAGACAGATGATATAGGAGTAGGAATAGATGTTGTATTTGGATCTTCTCGATCATCGCAAAATCTTATTATTGACTCTGATGATCATTTACTACAATCAAGAGATTATTTTTCAGGTTCATTAATTGAGCTTTATTATACAACAAGAAGATTTTCGTTCAATGATAGACCGTTAATACTATCGCTAAATTATAATTTTTCTTTGAATGATATTGACGTAGAGAATGAGTCTTATCAGGCATTCTTAGATTTGAATTCTAATAACTATCATGATCAAAGTGATTATCCAGATGTTTCTGCAGCGTTATTGCCTACTAAAACGGTATTTGAAAATGAGATATCTATAAGTGATTTTAAAGCTGGTATTGATTATGAATTTGCTGAAAGATATCATGCGCAGGTGGAAGTGCAGTTATGGAATGATAATGGAAGTAATGCCTTATCAAGCTCTCTTTATCCGGGATATATAAAGGGAAAAAGTAAAATTAATATTGGATTTCTAAAATTTGCTAAACCTTATTCTAAGGATAGAATACATCTTAGGGCAGGGTTATCTTTGAGCGATTATGATATTAAGAATCTTGATAATGTGAAAGAGATAGGTTTAGGTTTAGGTGTGGGTATTGAATTTGGCTTGATGAGAAATCAGATTGACATTGGTTATAACTTGTTAAATCGAGACAATATCTATAGTGTGGGTAGTGAAACTATACAATCTTTCAATATAGGAGTAAGTATTGGAGACGTATGGTTTGTTAAAAGAAGACAAACATAAATAATTTGGATGGCAAAATGAAAAAATACTTATGGATTATAATTGGTTTAAATATTCTATTTTCCACGTCTCTAGATGCACAATGTAAAAGAGGAGAGGAATTAAGAATTACAAATGATGTTGAAATTAAAGTAGTGGATTGTAGAGAAGCTATGAGATTAATGTATAATGATGGATGGTATCCATATCCTATTGAGTATGAAAGAGAAGATCGTTGTCCTCAGTTATCAAGCAGCGCTGCTGAATACTACAGAAGCAGTAATTGGGAGTTAAGTGCAAGCTCTTATTCAGAAATGATGAAATTAAGGTGCGACGAATGGGACCCTGATTGGGTGAATCCAAATGATGTATATTTATACTGGGCAATTGCATTAGAATACCTAGGAAAATTTGATGAATCTGAGAAGGTTTTAATTGAAGGTCTGGAGGAGTTACCAGATAATACAGATTTAATGAAAAGATTAGCATACTCTTTTAAAAAACAAGGGAAAATTGAAGAAATGATTATTGAGTATGAGCGATTATTAGATTCTGGCGTTAAGGATACAGATACATTACGAGATTTAGCATCTGCTTATGGAGATCAAGGCAGAACAGATGAGCAGGTATCAGTATTGAAAAAGATTTTGTCTTTTGATCCAAATAACTCCGCTATTCAATCTGAGTTAGCTAGAGTATATGAAAATTCTGGTGAAGACCCTCTTGAGATATTCAAAGCAAGATTTGAAGATAATCCGGAGAATGCTTCTTATGCTATAGAGTATGCACAGAAACTAATCGATAATGGAGATATCGATGAAGCTATAGAAGCTCTCGAGAATACTCTCAGCTATAATGAAACAAATAATATGGTTTATCTTACACTAGGTAATGCATACAATGAAAACTCTGATTTTGATGAAGCTGTCGAAGTATTAGAAGATTTATTTGATTTAGATCGCAATAACTATAGAGTTGCAATGCTCATATCTGATAACAGTATGGAGTTAGATAAATTTGATGATGCATATGAATGGGCATCAAAGGCGTTAAAAATATCAAAGAACAATGCTGAAACTTTAGCTCATATGGGGAATCTATATTATAAGTCTATGCAAACGTGCAGAGGTGATAATTTTTCACGATCTGACAAAGCAGTGGCTTTGTTAGCATATAATTATTTTACTCAAGCTGAGAAGAAGGGTAACTCAAAATATTTTAAGCAAAAAAGATGGCTCGAAGAAAATGACGTACTATTTGGACGTGCAGATTGGTTTATGCTTGATAAAGATGTCCAAGCTACTGGCAGAGTGTCTCCAGCTGGCAGATGTTATGATTGGGTAAGCGAGTCTCTTACAAAGCAAAGCGATTGGTAAATTTATGTCTCAACTGAAAAAAGAAGATAATGAAATTTTTAATATCATTAATTCTGAATTCGACCGTCAAACAGATTTTCTTGAATTAATTGCTTCAGAAAATTTTACAAGTAAAGCTGTCTTGGAAGCTGCAGGTTCTGTCTTAACCAATAAATATGCAGAAGGTTATCCTGGAAAAAGATATTATGGTGGATGTATCCATGTTGATGAAGCAGAGAACTTAGCTATTGATCGAGCGAAAGAGCTGTTTAAGGCTGAATATGCTAATGTACAGCCACATTCAGGGTCTTCTGCTAATATGGGCGTTTTTTTAGGAATGCTTAACCCTGGAGACTGCATTATGGGCCTTGATTTAAGTCATTGAGGGCACTTAACTCATGGATCTAAAGTTAGTTTCTCTGGAAAATTGTATAATGCTGCAACATTTCATGTTAAAAAGGAAGACGGTTTAATTGATTTTGATGATTTATTGAAGAAAGCAAGAGATCACAAACCTAAAATTATCATTTGTGGAGCAAGTGCCTACCCAAGAACAGTAGAATTTCAAAAATTTAGAGAAATTGCAGATGAAGTTGGAGCATTTCTACACGGAGATATTTGTCATAATTCAGGTTTAATTGCGGCTGAAATGCATCCTTCACCATTTCCATACTGTCACGTGGTATCTACTAGCACACACAAGACCTTAAGAGGGCCAAGAGGTGGTATTATTTTAATGGGAGAAGATTTTGAAAATCCATATGGTATTGTAGCACCAAAATCAGGTAGAACAAAAATGATGTCTGAAATTTTAGATGGTGCAGTAATGCCCGGAATCCAGGGAGGTCCTTTGATGCATATCATTGCTGCAAAGGCAGTAGCTTTTAAGGAGGCATTATCCCCTGATTTTAAGGTATATATAAAACAGGTCCTCGATAATGCTAAATGTTTTGCAGAAGAATTTAAAAATAGAGGATATAATCTTATATCTGGTGGGACTGACACTCATCTAGTATTGCTAGATCTTCAGAATAAATCTATATCTGGAAAGCAAGCTGAACATGCTTTAGATGAAGCAGGTATTACGGTTAATAAAAATATGGTTCCTTTTGATCCTAAAAGTCCATTTGTTACTAGTGGAATAAGAGTGGGTTCACCAGCATTGACTACTAGAGGAATGGGTATAAATGAAGTAAAAAAAGTAGTTGAATTAATTGATAAGGTTGTAGTAAATAGCGAAGATAAATCTATTATTGATTCTGTTAAATCAGAAGTTAAAGAATTGTGTAAATCATTTCCAATCTATGACTAATACAAAACCAAAATATATATACTTATTTCTTGCCTTGAGTCTATTTTTTAATTCCTGCTCATCTAATAAAGATTTAATGTTTGGAGCCAGTATAGCTGAATATGCTATACCAATCTCATTTAAGTCGCATGAGAAAAAGATCAAAAAAGATAGATTTAATTCAGAAGTCTATTTAGATGCATCTAAAAGTTTAACCCAATATTCTTATGGTATTCTTATGGAAAAAGCAGACAGATTGATGTATGCAGATTACTATACAGCAAGAGAATATTATAACGAGTCACTAGAATTCTTTTTAACATCAAGAGATTACATGATAAATGCACTATCTCTAAGGCATAAAGATTTTGAATCAAAAATGAAGACAAAAGCTGAAGTAGATTTTCATATAGCTGATGTTCCTTATCTATATTGGCTTAGCGGTTCAATGGCAGGCTCAATTCAGGCTAGCCAGGGTAATCCAGAATATCTAGTTGATTTAAGCAATATTAGATGGTTACTTGAAAATGCTATTGCCCTTGATCCTGATTGGGAAAAAGGATCATTGTATGCTGCAATGATGAGTGTATATCTTAATGATTTGAGCGGAGATAAAAACTCTGAAAGAAAAGCATTAGAATATTTTGAATTAGCTGATCGTGCAGCAAAAGGATATAATATTGGTATTTATGTTACGTTGGCAGAAAGTTTTTCTGTTTCTAAGCAAGATAAAGAATATTTCTTAGAATTAATTAATAAAGCTTTGACAATTGATATTAATAAGGATAAAGATTTAAAACAGGCTAATACGCTATCTAAATTAAGAGCAAAATGGCTGTTAACTAGAGTGGATGACCTTTTTTATATGTAGATTATATAATGAATTTTATAAAAAACATTCTCATAATAATACTTCTATCAGGTACACTACTATCTAAGCCAATTATTATTAAGTTAGCAACACTTGCTCCTGAGGGCACTGAATATTACAACCTTCTCCTTGAAATGGGACAAAGATGGCAAGAAGAGACAAATGGAGAAGTAATTCTTCGAATTTATCCAAATGGTGTTGTTGGACGTGAAAGTGATACTATTCGAAAAATGCGTATTGGACAAATCCAAGCTTCAGCGATGTCATCTATAGGTTTATCTGAGCTAACAGATCAAATCCAAGCTTTCACAATCCCCATGGGATTCAAAGATTATGATGATGTAGAAAAAGTTAAAAATGCAATGTTTGACGATATAAGCGATGGACTTTCTGAAAGTGGATTCAAATTATTGTTTCTAGTGGATATAGGTTGGGTTCATTGGTTTTCTGCAAATGAGGTTGCTGTCCCAGAAGATTTAAGGAATGCTAAAATCTATACAACAGCTGGAGATTATGTTACCGTAGAGCTTTTCAAGGAATTTGGTTTTAATGCAATCCCTGTATCAGAAACAGATATTCTCACTAGCTTGCAGACTGGTATGATCAATACCGTTCAAACAGTACCTATATTATCGCTTAGTTCTGGATGGTTTGCTTTAATGCCAAATATGTTAGATCTAAAATGGGCTGTATTTATTGGAGCTGTTATTGTTGATGAGAGAGTTTGGTCAAGAATAAGACCTGAACACCAAAAGGTAATGATGGAAATAGCATATGAAATTGGCGGAAAATACCAAGAAAGTGGAAGAAATACAGAAGCTCAAGCAATCGAAACGATGAAAGAGTATGGTATGAAGGTTAAAACTCCAACTACTGAAGAGTTGAAAGTATGGGAGGAGTTCAAAGAAGAAATTATGCCAGATGTTATCGAGACATATGTTCCTGAAGAAATTTATGAAAAAGTGACTTCTGCGCTTAATGAATAATGCTCTCAATAAAATTGAGAATTTTATCTGTTATTTTTGTTTTGCAATAATTGTTTCCTTCCCAGTTTTTCAAATATTATCTAGATCAATTGATTTCTTCTCTATTCCTGCTTCTCAAGAAATTGTACAGCATATGACCCTATGGATTGCATTTGTTGGAGCAGTTCTGGCAACAAGATCTAATAGACTTTTAGCAGTCGTAAGAGAGCCTGTCTTTAAGCAATCTTCCGAATTCAATATCGGTCATTTTTTAGTTCATGCTGTATCTGTTGGAGTAGTATTTGTTCTTGCTGTTTCTTATCTAAAAATGATACAGATTGGAATTCAATATCCAACATTTGTTGCTCCATTTATACCAGTATGGTTTGCGCAAAGCATTATTCCGGTTGGACTATTTCTAATTTGGTATCATATGATAATGACGAGCAGTGATAGATTAAATTATCGCTTATCCTTGGTTTTTTATTCTTTCTTATTCGTTACAATTCTTTATTATTGGCAATTTCCGTTTTCTAATGAAATCATATTAACTATTAAGGTATTAGGTACTCTTGCGTTGGTAGCTCTTGGTTTACCTATTTTTATTGTCTTAGCAACTCTCTCAATACTTTTCTTTTTATCAGAACCTACTGATTGGGCTACAAACTTTGATTTAATTTCTACAATCAGTGATAGTGCTTATCGTATTGTTGTGTCCCCAACACTGGCAGCGATTCCAATATTTACCTTAGCAGGGTATATTCTTGCTGAAAGCAATATCTCCAAAAGGTTATTAAGTTTCTTTAAACAATCTCTTGGTTGGCTTCCGGGATCTACAGTATTAATTGTTGTATTATTATGTGCATTTTTTACTGCATTAACTGGAGGTTCAGGTGTTACTATTTTAGCGCTCGGGGCTATCTTATATCCAATCTTGATTGAAGATGGTTATTCTAAGATGTTTTCGTTAGGGCTTATTACAGCAGCTGGATCTTTAGGACTTCTTTTTCCTCCAAGCTTACCTGCAATTATTTATTCAGTAACCGCAGGCATTAATCCAATTGATTTGTTTAGACAGGGATTTCTTCCAGCTCTATTTTTATTGTTAGTTGTTGTATTGTATGGTTTTTATCACAAACCCGAAAAACAAGAAAGGGTAAAATTCAATTTTAAAAAATCAATTAAAGCCTTGTCTATTGCAAAGTGGGAAATTGCAATTCCTATATTAATTGTCTTTGGTCTATTTGGCGGCTTCGCCACACTAGTAGAATGTGCAGCACTATTAGTCGTTTATGTTTTATTTGTCGAGTTGTATATATATAGAGATATCAAGTTAGAAGAGATCCCTAGAATTGTAATAGATTGTGCAACATTAGTAGGAGGGGTATTAATCATTCTTGGTTTTGCTATGGGATTTACTGGATATTTAGTAGATGCTCAAGTCCCTTTAAAAATCTTACAATTTGTAAAAGCGTCTATCGATTCTCCTATAGTGTTTTTATTAGCCTTAAATATCCTACTATTAATTGCTGGATGTATTATGGATATCTTTTCAGCTATCATTGTTATAGTGCCTCTGATTGCTCCTCTAGCAATCCATTTTGGAATTGATCCAATACATCTAGGTATAATTTTTATTGCCAATCTTGAATTAGGCTATATCACACCTCCAGTAGGTATGAATTTGTTCTTAGCTTCATATCGATTTAAGAAGGATATGCCAACGATTTATGCAGCTACAATGCCTTACTTTTTTATCAGATTATTGGGAGTTTTAATTATCACATATATTCCTTTGTTCTTTTACTGATTTTTATTTATCTTTGTCTATTATGAATTATAAAAATCTAATCACAACAATTATTTTACTATCACAACTTGTTATGGCTCAAGGTCAAGCAGGTTCATTATTTTTAGCTATTAATCCAGGAGCAAGAGCTAATGGTATGGGAGAGGCACAAATTGGAGTAGCAAATGATGCTTATGCAACATACTACAATCCAGCTGGTCTATCCAACCTTACCAATACTCAAGCTTCATTCATGCACACTAGTTATCTTCCAAATCTAGTAGATGATATGGCCTATGATTTTGTTACATTTGCTACACCATTTAGAGAGGATGGAGCAATTGGAGGTCACTTTACTTATTTAAATCTTGGAGATCAAATTAGCACTGATGCTAATGGTGCTGAGCTGGGTTCATTCTCGAGCTATATGTATGCATTAAATTTATCTTACGCTAAGAAGATTGATGAAAATTCATCTTGGGGTGTAAATGGAAAATATTTTTATCAAGAACTTGCTGTTATCAGCAGTCTTGATGCTTCTAGCAGTAGCGTTGCTTTTGATGTTGGTTATTTCAAACATAATGCAATGGACAATCCAAACTTGACAATGGGTGCTGTACTAACAAATGTCGGACCAGGCGTTAGTTTTGGAGACGGAGAAGAAGACCCATTACCTACTAAGATTGGTTTTGGATTAGGTTACTTAACTTTTGAAGGTAAAGCAAACCTAGCTTTTGATTTGAACTATGAGATAAATGATCAATCAATGGTAACCAATCTTGGTATTGAATATTTCTTAGTAGATGACTTTGCATTAAGAGCAGGTATGTTGAATGATCCATCCGGTGATTTAAGCTATACAACTGTTGGTTTAGGTGCTCGTTTAGACGCATTTGGATTTGATGTAAGTTATGTGATGGGCGGAGAGCTTGATCCACATTCAAATATGGTGAGATTCTCTCTAAGTGGCTCTTTCTAAGCCTGAACTGAGATATCAAACAGCATTTAATATGAAACTCATATTTTTTTCAATCATTTTCTTCATAGCAGGTTGCGGTTGGGCAAATCCTTTCGATGATCAAATTCCTTATAAAACAAGATTTGAAGATGGGTTAGTATTTTTTGAAGATGAAAAATATCCAAAATCGGCTCAACAATTTAAGATTATTGTTGAGAGAGCTTCTCATACTGACTTAGGAGATGATGCATTATTCTTTCTCGCAGAATCTTATTTTTTAGATGAAGAATATGAATTAGCCCTAATTGAATATGAGAAACTAGTATCAAGAATGGGATTTAGTCCTTATATCGAAAAAACTAGATGGAGAATATGCGAAACTCTAATGGCGCTTTCTCCTAACTATTATCATGATCAAGAATCTAGTAGGAAGGCTATAGTAGAGATTCAGCAATTTTTAGACGATTATCCTTCATCTGACTATTCTGTTGGAGCTGATAGCCTTATTAAAGAGCTTAGATTAAGATTGGCTGAGAAGAATATGGAAACAGGAGAATTATATTTCAAGCTAAAGGCCTACGATTCAGCGATTGTTGCTTATAAGATTGTTATTAAGGATTATTATGACACGACATATTATAAAGATGCAAATTTAGAAGTAATGCGCTGTTTAGTGCTTTTGGGCAATAATGAAGAAGCTAAAGAATTATTAGAAGATCTAGAAGAAACTAATCAATCACTATTAGATGATAGTTTTATGGAGATAGCTTCAAATATATTAAATAACAACTCTTAAGATAAAAATTATGAAAACCTGTATATTTGGCGGCACTTTTGACCCACCTCATATTGGACATCTTTTAATTGCTCAGACCATTATTGAATCTGAAAACTTTGATAGATTAATCTTTGTTCCAGCTAATATTTCACCAGCAAAGCAAGGTAAAGATATATCTTCATCAAAGAAAAGGCTAGACATGCTCAATCTCGCTCTTACTAATAATGATAATTTTGAGATATCAGACTTTGAAATTAACAAGGGAGATGTGAGCTATACCATAGACACTATTACTGAGTTTGCTAAAAATATAGGTGTAGAGAAAAAAGATTTATATTTTTTAATGGGCAGTGACACTCTAAGAGAGTTTCATCATTGGAAAGATCCTAAAGAAATTATGAGACTATGTAACATTATTGTTGCTATTAGGCCTGGATTCACGCCTAGCGATATTCCTCAATGGATTCTAGATGAGGTTCACTTTGCTAACATACCTCAATTCGAGATTTCTTCAACGAACATAAGAAAACGTTGGAAAGACGGAAAAACAATTAGGTATATGGTGCCAAAGGAAGTCTGGGAATATATTAATGAAAATGGATTGTATTAATGTTATCTAGCATATTTTTTCTATTAATCGGGTCTATAGGGCTATTTTATGGATCAGAATGGCTAATAGATGGTGCAAAAAATATCGCAAAGAAATTAAAAATTTCTGATTTGGTTATTGGTTTAACTATTGTATCAATAGGAACATCATTTCCAGAGTTAGTGGTTGGTATTATTTCATCCTTACAAGGACATGCTGATTTTGTTATTGGTAATGTACTGGGATCAAATGTTGCAAATATTGGGTTAGCTTTAGGGTTGCCCGCATTGTTTTATAAGATGAATTTTGAATACAAAAATGTGATATCTGCATTTTTCTATAATATGTTAGCTTGTGGGGTTCTCTTTTATATTATATCTGACAATCAAATCACATCTGCTGATGCTCAAATATTACTATTTCTATTTACGATTTATATTATTGCAAGTTTTTTAAGACCTAATATTACCTCTTGTGGAAATGAGCTCGAAAATGATGAAGATATCTGTCTAAAAAAGTCATTTGCTAGGCTATTGTCAGGATCAATAATGTTGTATGCTGGTTCAGAGCTTTTTATTTCAAATGGAGCTGCGCCTTTAGTGCGTGAATTTGGATTCTCTGAAAAAGCAATTGGTATGACAGTTGTAGCTATGGGAACATCTTTACCGGAGCTATTTGTTACTATAATGGCACTTTCTAAGAAAGAGATAGGTATATCCTTGGGAAATATTATTGGATCGAATATTTTTAATATATTGTTTGTTTTGGGCGTAATAGGATTAATAAACCCCTTAACGGTAAGTAATGTGTATTTTGAGTTACTATTCGGTGTTGGTTTATTGTTTCTCTTAGCATTCTTAAGCTTTTTCTATAAAGGTCTTAATAAGGTATCCGGTTTTTTATTGGTATCAATATATATCTTATTTCTTTATCTTCAGTTCTATGGTTGAGTTTAAAAATATTACATACAACTACTCTTCAAAATCGGGAATTTACAATGTTGACTTAAATATCCAAGATGATGAATTTTGTTTTTTAGTTGGTCCTACAGGATCAGGAAAGAGTACTTTGTTAAAACTATTATATTTTGATTTTTTTCCAGACAAGGGAGAGGTTAACGTTCTTGAGTACTCTTCATCAAAGATAAAGACAAAAGATATTCACAAAGCAAGGAAGAAAATTGGTGTTATCTTTCAGGATTACAAACTATTAAAACAAAGAACAGTTTATGAAAATATATCACTACCTCTTCACATTAATGGCGTGGGAAGAAAAAAGATATCAGATCTTGTAAGTGAAGCATTAGAATTGACTGAGTTATCACGTTATTCTAAAAAATTTCCTCATGAACTGTCCGGCGGAGAACAACAAAGGGTTTGTATCGCACGTGCAATTGTAAAGAATCCAGAGATAATACTGGCAGACGAACCTACTGGTAATCTTGATCCAACAACAGGACATAGAATTCTAAGAATATTAGAGCAAATTAATAAGGAAGGTACATGTGTGATAATGGCTACGCATAACTATAAACTAATAACAGAAAAGCCTTATAGAGTTATAGAATTAGATGAAGGAAGAATGGTGAGCGAATGATTGATAAAGTTGCTTTTCTTTTTTCTGAGGGATTAAAAAGTTTTTCAAGAAATAAATTAACAAATTTTTTGTGTATTTTGACCATTCTAATCAACTTTACTATTCTCGGAGCTTTCTTTATAGCAGGATCCAATACTGACAGTCTGATTAATTTTTTCCGCTCAAAATATACTTTTGAGATTTTTCTAGAAGATAAAGCAGATTTAGAGCAATCATCTTCTATAGCTAAGCAACTAGAATCAAACCCTGCTATATCTTCAGTTACTCTTATTGACAAAGAAAGGTCTGCCGAGATATTTCTAGAAGAATTTGGAGAGGATGTTGTTGATATGTTAGGATATAATCCTCTTCCAATATCTCTGAAAGTTTCACTGGAAAAAAGCAATTTTGATTTGAATAAAACTCAAGAACTGATTAATGTTTTAGAAAAATATGATTTTGTAGACAGTATAGAGTATAGAGGAGCTTATATTGATGATATTGAAGGCAAAATCAATCTTTTTATCTTCTTTTTTCTAGTATTGGTGATTGGGGTTATTTTTATATCTATTCAGATGATATCAAATACGGTTAAACTTTCAATGTCAAATCGAAGTGATTTTATTGAAATATTACAATATAACGGCGCCTCTAATATCTTTATTAAAATACCATTTTTTATTGAATCAATATTGCAATCTATCATTGGAGCATTTATTGCATTTTTATTAGTGAATTATAGTTTCATTGTAATAAATTCCTACTTCAATTTGAATATCCAAATTGATAATTTTTTATGGGCTTGGATGATTGGATTATCTTTAGTGATAGGTTTATATGCATCGAATAGGGCAATGAAAAGGATATTATTATGAGCAAGAAAGTGAAAAACGGGTCAGATAATTCTTCTGGAAAGGTAAAACCTTCTTCAAAGAAGAGAGTGACAAAAAAAGATTTAGAAAATCTTATTCAATCGCTTGAAGACAAACAGTTAAGATTGAAAGCAGAGTTTGATAATTTCAGAAAGAGAAAAGAGTCTGAGATATCTGCACTTCTTAAGTATGAAGGGAAACATTTCATTCTCGATTTTTTATCCATTTTAGACAATATTAATAGAGGAATTGATTCTTATAAAGATGAAAATATCCAAAAAGCATTATTGCTTATTAAAGAAGATTCTTTAAAGAAAATGAGCAGCAAAGAAATCAAAGAATTTGGAGAGGTTGGAGAAACTTTTAATCCAGAATTGCATGAAGCATTAACTACAGCAAACCTAAAAGACAAAAAAGAAGATGAAATTGTAGAAGTTTATGAAGTAGGATTTAAGTACAAAGATTTGATTATTAGACATGCAAAAGTTGTGGTCAATAAAAAATGAAAGATTTCTATGATATATTAGGCGTAGCAAAAGGTGCTACCGAGAATGATATAAAGCGCGCATATCGTAAGATTGCTATGAAATATCATCCAGATAGGAATCCTGACAATAAAGAAGCTGAGAAGAAATTTAAAGAAGCTGCTGAGGCATACTCTATATTGAGCGATGTTTCAAAAAGACAGCAATATGATCAATTCGGTCATTCTGCATTCAATGGAATGGGTGGAGGTCAATCAGGATTTAATTCGATGAATATGGACGATATTTTCAATCAATTTGGTGATATTTTTGGCGGAAACAACCCATTTGAATCGTTTTTCTCAGGAGGAAGATCTTCATCTAAACCTAGGAGCGGTGGTGATGTCAAAGTCAAGATTAAAGTTTCGTATGCTGAGATTGTTAATGGCGGAGAAAAAAAGATTAAACTAAGAAGACTTAAACTAGCAGACGGAGCAACTTTTTCGAATTGTACAATGTGCAATGGTGCAGGGCAGGTAACTAGGGTGACAAATTCATTCTTAGGTCAAATGAGGTCCACATCAGTTTGCCCGCAATGTAAAGGATATGGCAAAACAATTGAAAAAATTCCATCAGGTGCAGATAAAAATGGTATGATTAAAAAAGAAGAAACAATAAAAATCAAAATTCCAGTTGGAGTAGAAAATGGCAATTACATGACTTTGGATTCACAAGGACATGAAGATATAAATCGCAATGCAGGAGATTTATATGTTTTCTTTGAAGAAGAGGAGCATGAACATTTTTCAAGATATGGCAATGATGTTTTATTGCAAGCAAAAATTGGATATTCTCAAGCTATATTTGGTGATAAAATTGATATTCCAACAATTAATGGTCATGCAAGTCTAAAGATTCCTTCGGGTTTACAGCCTGGTCAAATTTTAAGAATTAAAGGAAAAGGATTTCCTAAGCTTGGTAAAACAGGTCGAGGAGATCAACTTGTTAAGATTCAAGTAGATGTTCCTAAAAAATTATCTAAGGAAGAAAAAAGACTTATTAAAGAGTATTATGAAATGGAAAAAGATAAAGATACTATTTTTGAAAAATTTGAGGATTAATATATTGCTATGTTCTTGATTTATTGTAAATTCTGTGGAGTCGAAAATGGATAAAGCCAAACAAAAATTTTTTAATGATTACTTAGAAGTTATTACTTTCTTTGTATTTTTACTCACCTTACTTGTTATTTATGTTCCTAGCGTTATATGGCAGGAAGAAGATATGTATAGAGATGAAAGTAGGTCTCGCATGCAAGCACTATATAATGTTGAAAACTTCCATAATATTTTATCAGGAAAATATGAACAAGATGGTTTGAAAGCTGTAACGCTTGTGAATGCTGTTAGAGATTCGGTTATGGCGGACTCTACATTCTTAGGAGAGCAGATTGTAAAATTAAATGGCGAGGAATTCCTTGTTGATGTCCCTCGAGGGTTTGATGTCGAGTATGATACAACTTTTGGACAAAGAAGAATTGAAAAAGAAACAATCGTAGATACAACAGTAACTGTGGTAATGTTGTCAGAAGATACTGGCCTAGAAGATACGTTGTATGTTCAAAAAAGAAATCTTTCTGATCTAAAAGAAGATCCATTATTTTTAAGCGTTGTTAGTGAAGCAACTTTTGAGCGCGTAGAAACAGTCTCATATTTTGACAGAAGATTTAGAAAAGAAACTAATCCTTATGATTTTATATTTCTTCCAGATGCATCTCAACTTGTATGTCCTTTAACGGGAGAACCTTATATTATTGAAATCAATGAAGAAGCAAATTCTGTTAGAGTTTCAAGTCCAATTCGTTCTTATAGAGATAATAGGTATGGTTTCTTTGCTCTAAAGACTAGAAGTCATGGATATATTATAGACGGAACTAGAAGTTGGGATAATTAATTGATTGCTATATTTTATAGTACATAGCGATACTCTTTCTGTATTTAAAAAAAGCTCAGACATAGATTCAGTACACTTAGAGCTTAAAGTCAAATTTCATCACAATCTTATATCTATAGATAATAATTCAAAGTTACTAAGCAGTGTTATTGCGCAAGCCCTTGATGAGTTAGGGGAAAAAATAGATTTGGAAAACAAAGAAGCAGCTATTGCTATAGATGACTCCATACTATCTCATTCTTTAAGCAATATATCAAAGAAAAAGCAATCAAACTTATCTGAGAATATTAAACAAGAATTAAAAACTAAATGGAAAGAATTGTTTAAAAATTATTTTTCAATATCTGAAAGTAAAAAGTCTTCAAAGAATATATTTCATACAGCAGCGATGAATCATTACCTAAGAGAGAAGATAAAGTTAAATTTTAATAATTTTGGAATAGATATCAGGTTTCTTGTTCCAATATCTAGTGTGGTACTCTCTGGAATTAAAAGCACCCAATATGCTGTTACTAAGTCATCGCGCATATATTCAATCTTTAATTATTCAAAAAAAGGGTTCTCTTTTTATAGCGGTAGCTTTACCGGAAAAGAGAAAGGATTTAAAAGAATAATTGGATTAGGAAATGTGATTAAGGTGAAAGAAAAAGATATAAAAACTCCGAATCTCAAATATATTATTTTTAATGATATTAAAGTAGTTGAGTTTCTTGCAAAAATCATAAAAGACTCAAAACCAATATTAAATTTTGTTAAACCTTTTGGAGTTCAAATTTTAGGCGATGAAAGTCATAGTAAAGCGAAAATGACTCTCGATAAAAGTGATTATTCTTATTTATTTCGATATTTGCAAAATGGGATTGCAGGGATACTCACTCTAGGATTATTAAGTTTGACATTGGTCACAATAAGCGATGTTGATTTTGTATACAATGAAACTCCGCTCAATGTTCAGGAGGTTCCAGAGAAAAAACAATCTATGCCTTCAATTAGTCGATTGGATAAATATCGTATCAATTCGTATGCTATTATTGATGAATTTTTGACAATTGGAGAATCTGACAACATGAGCAAGATTCAGAGCATTACTATGATTGATAATCGAATTAGTATTGATACAAAGTCCAATGATGGTATAGGTGGCACATATATCGCAAAATCGTCCAAATTGCCATTTATAGATCAGTCTATGCCTGTTTATGATCTAATAACATTAGTTTCTACTCTAGATAATACTAATCAATTTAAGAGAATCAACGGATCATTTTTAGATATGGCCTCCGATAACCTTGTTATCAGATGTGATAGTATAGATATTGCAATGAAAATTCTTGACAGTATAAAGCAATATAATAACTTAATTTTACGAAAGATTGCATATACAAAATCAGATGATTCAGTCCATCTCTATGTTACAGTTTTGAGATTATGAAAATATTAGCTGGTACATTTAAAAATCAACCAATTACTATAAACCATCGGTTCTTGCACAGACCGACTACTTCTATTGTTAGAAAAAGCTTATTTGATACATTAAAATCTCTTGAGAATAAGAATTTTCTAGATTTATATGCAGGATCTGGCATTGTTGGTTTTGAAGCAAGCAGTAGGGGGGCAGATAATGTTACTTTTATAGAGATGAACAAACAGCATATGAGCCAGATTCGAAAAAGCGCAGAATCAATCAATTATAAAAATTTTAATTTCTTGGTAAGAGACTCGTTAAGATTTCTTAAAAAATGCGATAAATACGACATCATTTTTGCTGATCCACCATATGGGCTAGCTAACTTACCTTTGCTTGTTGATTTAGCATGTAAACAATTAAATCCTGGAGGAATTTTTGTGTTAGAATGTAGTAAAAATGAATCACTTGCAGGATATCATAAAAGTAGTAAATTTGGGGACACACAACTACTATATTGGGAAGCATGAAAAAAGTAATATATCCAGGCACTTTTGACCCACTACATTATGGGCATATTGACATAACAAAAAGAGCAGCAAAGCTTTTCGATGAAGTGCATATTTGCATATCAGATAATTTGTACAAAAATCCTTTATTTTCACATAAAGAAAGAATGGAAATGGCAAAGGAATGTACTAAGAATATTAATAATGTTTATGTGCATTCTAATCCAAAAAATTTAGTAATAAACTTTGCAAAAGATAATGATGCCGTTGCTATTATTCGAGGGTTAAGGCATGTGAGTGATTTTGAATCTGAATTTCAGATGGCTATGGTAAATCACGGCATTAATGCGGATATTTCTACGATCTTAATGGTGTCAAATGAGAAATTTCTTCATTTGAATTCTACGATTATAAGAGAATTAGCAAAATATAGCTCAGACTTATCCAAGTTTGTACCGAAAAGTATTGAAGAAAAATTGATTAAAAAGATGAAAGAAAGAAATGGCTGATAAAATAACATATAAAGACAGCAAATTAATTGTAAGCGATAATCCAATTATTCCATTCATAGAAGGTGATGGAATTGGTCCAGATATTTGGAATGCTACTCAAAAAGTGATTGATGCTGCAGTTGAGCATGCTTATGGCGGTTCAAAAAAGATTGAATGGTTAGAAGTTTTATGTGGAGAAAAAGCATTTAATCAGACCGGAGAATGGCTTCCATCTGAAACGTTAGATACGCTTCGATCTCATTATATAGGAATCAAAGGGCCGCTTACCACACCTGTTGGAGGTGGAATGCGCTCATTAAATGTGACCTTAAGGAAAGAATTAGATCTTTATGCCTGTGTACGCCCTGTGCGATGGTTTAAAGGCGCTCCTGCGGCTATTGTAGACCCTCACAGAGTAGATTTTGTTTTATTTAGAGAAAATACAGAGGATGTATATGCTGGAATAGAATTTCCAAATGATTCGGATGGATCAAAGCAAATTATTGCATTATTAAATGATTTAGGTGAAGGACATAAGATCAGATTTCCAGATTCAAGCTCTATTGGGATTAAACCAATCTCTAAAGAAGGGTCATTAAGATTATTTGATTCCGCACTACAATATGCTATCAAAAATAAGAGAAGGTCAGTGACTATAGTTCATAAAGGTAATATTATGAAATTTACAGAAGGATTTTTCAAAAGATGGACCTATGAACATGCCGAAGCTCATTATGCGGATAAGGTCTTTACGTGGATGGAATATGATAGAATTAAAGAAGAGAAAGATACTGCTGCAGCTAATGCCGCTCAAGCAAAAGCTGAAGCTGAAGGAAAAATTATTATTAAAGATGTTATTGCAGATGCATTTCTTCAGCAGATTCTATTAAGACCTGACGAATATGATGTAATAGCTACCATGAATTTAAATGGTGATTACCTTTCAGATTCTGCCGCAGCTGCTGTTGGCGGTATAGGAATTTCACCTGGAGCAAATATTAATTACAGCTCTGGCCATGCTATTTTTGAGGCAACTCATGGAACTGCCCCAAAATATGCTGGACTAGATAAGGTAAATCCATCATCAGTAATTCTGTCTGGTGTCATGATGTTACAACATATCGGATGGGAAGAAGCAGCTACTCTTGTTGAAAAAGGATTAGAAACAGCAATTTATAGCAAGAGAGTCACATATGATTTTGAACGTTTAATGGATGGAGCAACATTGTTAAAGTGTTCAGAATTTGGTGACGAAATTATTAGCAATTTCTAAGGTGTTCTTATGTTTATCGATTATGCAAAAATAAAATTGCAGGCCGGAAACGGTGGCACAGGCGTCGTTGCTTTTCATCGAGAGAAATATATAGATAAAGGCGGTCCTAGTGGTGGCGATGGTGGAAGAGGCGGCAATATTATCTTTTTAACCAATCCTAATTTACATACCCTTCAAGATATTCGATATCGTCGTTTATATAAGGCTGAAAATGGTAAATCTGGAGGAGCAAATAAACGCACAGGGAAGTCTGGAGAAGACCTTGTGATTCAAGTGCCTTGCGGTACAGTTATTAAAGATATAGATACAGACAACGTTGTTGTTGATCTCATAGAAGAAAATAAGGAGCATATTGTTTGTAAGGGCGGTATTGGTGGAAAAGGAAATTATCACTTTAAGTCTGCTACGCAACAAACCCCTAGATTTTCTCAGGAAGGGTTATCGGGAGAAAAGTTACAAGTTGAGTTAGAGTTAAAGGTGTTGGCTGATATCGGATTAGTTGGATTACCTAATGCTGGAAAATCGACTTTATTATCCGTAATGACCACTGCAAAACCAAAGATTGCAGATTATCCTTTTACAACATTACAACCACATTTAGGGATTGTAAAATATGGAGAATATCAATCATTTGTTATGGCTGATATTCCAGGACTTATAGAGGGAGCAAGTGAAGGAAAAGGATTAGGGCACCAATTTTTAAAACATATAGAGCGCAATAGAATTTTGTTATTTTTAATTGATATCTTAGAACCAGATCCGCAAGGAACATTTGATAAATTAAAAAAAGAATTACACTCATTTAATGAAACACTTATGGATAAGCCAACTTTAGTAGTTCGTACGAAGTTAGACACAATAAAAAATCCAGACGAATTAGATCAATGGAATGGTTTTTCTGAAGAATGTATTGATATTTCATCTGTAAGTAACTCTGGGCTTGATAATTTAAAAGATAGACTAGTATCTTTTTTGTCCAGTAGTGTATAAATTACCGAACATTGGAGAGGTGGCTGAGTGGTTGAAAGCGGCACCCTGCTAAGGTGTTATACGAGTTAATCGTATCGAGGGTTCGAATCCCTCTCTCTCCGCACTCATCGATAAAAATAACTAAAGAAGTTTTGTTCCATCGTCTGAATAAACAATATATGCTTTTCCTCCTGCCTGTTCGATGGCTTCAGCAACTTTCTCTGGATGGTCTGGCGCGTAAGCAAACATACAACCACCACCACCTGATCCAGTAATTTTTCCTCCC
>JAYZIW010000018.1:0-9854 GCA_036165075.1 Fidelibacterota bacterium
CATAGATAATTTTGAAATTATTGTAGTAGATAATGCTTCGACTGATAATTCTGTTCAAAATATACAAACATTATTTCCTGATGTAGTGATTGTTAGCAATAAAGAGAACGCTGGATATAGTGGAGGATGTAATATTGGAGCAAAACATGCAAAGGGGAAATATCTAATATTTTTAAATAATGATACTGAGCATTCTAATCAGTGGATAGAGAAATTGGTAAATTTTTTAGATAAAAATTCTGACGTTTTTGCTGCTCAACCGAAGATATTAAATATTAACAATAAGGAATATTTTGATTATGCTGGTGGCGCTGGAGGATTTATTGATCGTTTTGGTTTTCCTTATGTAAAGGGACGTCTTTTTAACACCTTAGAAAAAGATACTGGTCAATATAATAAGGAATCGAAGATATTTTGGTCATCAGGGTGTGCTATGATTGTTAAAGCTGATATTTTTAATCAGTTAGGCGGATTTGATGAAATATACTTTGCATATATGGAAGAGATAGATCTCTGCTGGAGAGCGCAGGCATTAGGATATAAGATTTTTTCGGTTCCTGATTCATTAATTTATCATTATGGAAAGCAAACAATTAAAGCAAATACTATTAAATCTCATTATTTAAACCATAGAAACTCTTGGATTCTATTTTTTAAAAACTCTTATACCTTTGATTATGGCACACTAATTGTTAAACGCTTACTATTAGATTGGATGGCTTTGGTTTATTCAGTTCTGACATTAGATATAAGAAGATTTATTGCAATAATCTTAGCAGAGCTATGGTTGTTATTCTTTGCGATAAAAATAATCAATACTAGAAAGAGCAATCACATTGTTCATTTAGATAATATTTATAATAAGAGTATAGCAGTAGATTATTTTTTTAAGAGAAAAAAATATTTTTCTCAAATTGAAGATAGTAAATCTTTATAAATATTATCTCTTTGCGAATCTAAATAAATCATCTCTCTTAAAAGCTCTTTTTGACCAAGTTTTTGCATTATTTCACCAATCTTTTTCCCATGGAATTTCAAAAAGGTGTTCGTATAGTTTTCTTGATTATAATTATCTACCACTTCAGTTAGATTTGCTACTACACTATTTAATGCTTCTCCACACGCATCTATTTCTCCATTTTCAAACAGTTCATATGCAAGATATGTTGAAAATCGAAGTTTTCTCAACCCAACATTTTCTGTTAAAAGATTGATAAGAACAATGCGTTGATCCCAACCTCTTGAAAAATTAGAAGCATTTGCACGAACAGCAATTGATCTTGCTTTTTCGTAATGACTACTTCCACCTAGATTAGACCAAGTATCTAGCTCTGCTCCTAAGATAATGTTCCCATAAAAACCTAATAAGCTTGAAAGAGGATCAAAGTATACGCTATCATAATAAAGAGCATTATTTTGACTTAAAATAAAGCTTGAACCTTTATCAAAGAAATGTAAATCTGTATTATTGCTAAACAATGATTGAATACCATAAGATTGAGTGCTACCTATATTGGCATTTCCTTCAAAAAGAAGTTGGATATTAATATTGATTTCTAAATCACGATATTCTTCATTCCATACAGTATATTCATAAAACTTTTTAATATTATTTTGTAATTGAAATAAAGATGTTTTTTCATCTGCTTTTAATAGACGATCATCAAATGAAACAAAAGCTTCTTTAAATTGAGCATTTAGCAGCGAAAAGAAGAAAAATAATACAATATATTTATTTAGTTTTTCTAGCATAATAGATAGATATATTTTTTAATTTACAAAATGACAGTAATTAAAGACATACTTAAGGAAAATAAACGATTATATCGTATATCTAAGATTATTAGTGACTTATCTCAAGAGATAGAAGTTCCAGCATTTCTGGTTGGTGGCTGTGTGAGAGATTTGTTGCTAGAACCTGAAAAGAATTCAATAGATATTGATATTATGGTTGAAGGAGATGGTATTGAGTTTGCCAATGCATTAGGGAAAAAACTTAAAGTATCTACTGTAGTGCCATTTCCAAAGTTTGCTACTGCACGCATACCATATAAAGAATGTGAAATTGAAGTAGCGTCTGCTCGATTAGAATCCTATGATTCTAAATCGCGCAATCCTAAAGATATTATTATGACTGATATCAATGAAGATTTACAGCGTAGGGATTTTACCGTTAATGCTATGGCTATTTCTTTGCAAAAAGATAATATGGGAGCTCTTATTGATCCTTTTGATGGTTTTAAAGATTTAAATGCAAAAGTATTAAGAACTCCTATGAGAAATGCTGATGTTACATTCTCTGATGATCCACTGCGTATGATAAGAGCAGCATATTTCTCTGCAAAACTAGATATGGAGATTGATAAAGACTGTTTACAATCAATTAAGAATAATGCTGAAAGAATATCAATAGTATCTCAAGAAAGAATAACAAATGAATTATTCAAAATCTTAAGCACTGATAAACCGTCTATTGGATTTATTTTACTTCAAGAAGTTGGATTGCTTGAGTATGTATTTCCAGAAATTGCGGTTATGTATGGTTTAGAACAAACAAGTGAATATCATCACAAAGATATCTTCTTTCACACTTTGGAAGTTGTAGACAATGTAACAAGACTTTCTTCTAAATTAGATTTACGTTTAGCAGCTTTGGTGCATGATATTGCAAAACCTAAAACCAGAAGGATAGATAAGAAGAAAGGATATACTTTTTATGGACACGACGATTATGGTGCCCGTATGCTAAAAGGAATATCAGAACGTATGAAATTTTCTAATAAAACAAGAGATTATATTACAAAATTAACAGCACTACACTTGCGACCTATCAGTCTAGCAAAGAAAGAAGTAACTGATTCTGCGATTCGAAGACTAATTGTAGATGCAGGAGAAGATGCTCAAGACTTAATGTTGCTCTGTCGTGCTGATATCACTACAAAAAATCCAAATAATGTTAAAAAATATTTATCTAATTTTGATCGCGTAGAACAACGTATGCAAGATGTTATCGAATCAGATGAATTACGCGCTTTCCAATCTCCTGTAAGAGGACATGAAATAATGGAAATTTTTGATTTACCAGCTGGTAAGAAAGTAGGAGAAATAAAATCTTTAATTGAATCAGAAATATTAGATGGAAAAATTGAGAATACACACTCAGATGCTTTATCCCTGCTAAAACGCTTAAAAAAATCAAAGAAATTTTAATTAATTATTATTTTTACTAATTTATTTTACAATGGTCTTATATATACCTGTCAATTATATTCAGGTCTAAAATAGACGTAGGAGATTATGAAAAAATATATAGCAACGATTATATTGTTTTGTTCAGTATCTGTAGGACAATCTTTAAATATAGATGAGTGTGTAAGGATTGCACTTGAAAATAAGCCTTCACTCAAGAGAGCAGAGCAAGACGTTACAATTGCAAGGTTGAATCGTGCTTCAACAGGAGCATTGATGTTGCCATCAGTGAATGCAAGCAATTCTTTCAGTGAGACAACTTATGGGAACAGCTCTTCGGAATCTACTGAGAGATATAGCGGAGGATTAAGCTTATCTCAAAGCCTATTTAACTTCGGTAACAAGGTCAATACCTTTCAGCAGAGCGATAATAATTATAATACAGTTAAACAACAGAAACGACAAACAAAAGCACGTGTTATACTAGACGTATATACCTACTATTATCAATATCTGAAAAATTCTGAGTTATTTGATATTGCTGGAAAAGATCTTGAATTATCAAAGAAGCAATTAGATTTAGTAGAAAATCAGTATAACTTAGGGGCTGTAAGTAAAACAGATTATTTAAAAGCCTCTGTTCGATATGGAACAGCAAAGTCTAATTTTTTATCAAGAGAATTAAGTAAAAAAAATTCAGAGAAATCTTTACGTCATAGTATGGGCCTTCTCAATTCTGATATTCAAATTAATATAGAAAAGAAAGTGGATTTTACATTAGCAATTCCTTCTTTTGATGAAGCATATAGTTTAATGTTAGTAAATAGTCCTGATTTAACCATACTAGACAATCAAGTTTTAGGAGCGCAGATTAATGTCAAAAAAGCATGGAGCTCTAGCTTGCCTAGCATCAATATGAGCGTAGGTATGAATGCATCTTCAAGCGATCAGCTTACTAGATCTTATTTTGATGACAATTATATTAAAAGCGCCAATATTACGCTAAGTATTCCAATTTTTTCTGGTTTTAGAAATAAGAATTCAATTCAAATATCAAAATTACAATTAGATCAAGCAGAGACGCGCTTTATGGGCGGGACAAATAGTGCCAAAGTAAGTTTATATGCACTGATTAATTCATTGAATAATTATAAAGAAATTATTCCTATTCAAGAAGAAGTCTTAATTTCTGCAGAAGAAGATTTAAAGCTAGCGCAACAAAAATATGAATTAGGATCAGCAAGTATTCTGGAGCTTTTAGATGCACAGTTAGCGTTAATTCAAGCTAGCTCTACACTAGTGAGAACAAAGTATGATGCAGCAATTCAAGTAGCAAATTTGGATGACTTGCTTGGAACGCTAGATAAAAAATATGAATAAGGAGATAAATGTGAATAATAAAATGAAAGCTGGTTTAGGGGTATTGGTATTATTATTAGGTGCCTATTTTATGTCTTCATCAGATGGTGATGGAACTCTTGAAGTTTCTGTGATGGAACTTGGAAGAAAAGATTTAAAAAGCCAAGTGGTGGCTGATGGAGTATTGAAACCAGAAACAGAAGTAAAATTAAGTTCAAATAATACAACCTATATTACAGATATTGCTGTAAAAGAAGGTGATTTTGTAAGAAAAGGTGATTTTTTAATGTCACTAGATGATAGACAGCAAAAAGCTGCGACTGCAGCATCTAAAGCAAGCGTAGAAGCAACAAAAGTAAACCTAAACAATGCAGAGATTAAGAGAAATCGTCAAGAAGAATTATATAAAAAGGGATTAATATCTGATCAAGAGATGGAAAATACCAATTCTTCTTATGCGTCTGCATTAAGTTCATTTAATAACGCTGAAGCAAGATATATTCAAGATGAAGATGCTCTTTCTAAGTTAAGATTAATTGCTCCTCAAGATGGAACAATCACTTTTATTGATGGTGAAGTAGGAGATTTAGCTCAAGGAGGAATGTTTAATCCAAGCGTACTACTCAAATTGTCAGACCTTTCAAAAATGGAGGTCTATGTGAACGTAAATGAGAATGATATTGCAGATATTTCAATTAATGATGCTGCGATCATTGAAGTTGATGCCTATCAAGACCAAACATTTAAAGGGATTGTAAAAGAAGTTGCATATGCAGCAACAACATCAAGCGGTGGATCACAACAGCAAGTAACTAATTTTGAAGTAAAAATACAAATGTTAGAAGTGGTAGATGGGATGCGTCCTGGTATGAGTGCAACTGTTGAAATTATTACCGAAGAAAGGAATCAAGTGTTAGCTATTCCGATTCAGTCTCTTACTACTCCTCGAAAACCTAAAAATTCAGAAAAGAAATCATCTTTTTCTGTTAATGTTGACGCTGGTGAGAAAGAATGGGGTAATCGTTCTAAAAGCATGAGCGGAAAAACAGGGAGAACAGTAGTTTTCGTTATCAATGATGGTGTGGCAGAGCAGCGCTTCGTTGAAACTGGTATCGTTGGAGAGAGAGATTATGAAGTTACCTCAGGCCTTGAAGAAGGAGAGAAAGTTGTTACAGGAGGATTTGTTGCAATTAGTAGAGAACTTTATGATGGTGCACCAGTTAACATAAGAGAAAAATCTAAAAATAATTCTAGATCTAGTCGTAATCGTGACTAAGTCAAAAAAAGAGATCATAGCAATACAGCGTATCTCAAAAATCTATCATTTAGGAGATACGGTAGTAAAAGCATTAGATGATGTTTCATTAAGTATTTATGAAAATGATTTTATTTCTATTATGGGACCTTCAGGTTCTGGAAAATCAACGCTAATGAATATTATTGGATGTTTGGATGTTCCATCAAAAGGAGTTTATAAGTTCAATAATGAGTTAATATCAGAGATGAATGATACTCAGTTGGCTAATATTAGAAATGAAAAAATTGGATTTGTATTTCAGACCTTCAACTTATTGCCCAAATTGGATTCGTTGCAAAATGTTGAAGTACCCTTGATATATTCTTCCCTTGGTAAGGCAAAAAGAGTAGAACGTTCTAAAGAGGCATTGAAGATTGTAGGTCTTTCTGATAGAATGACTCACAAGCCTAATGAATTGTCTGGAGGACAAAGACAAAGGGTGGCAATTGCACGAGCTTTAGTAAATAAACCATCTATTATATTGGCTGATGAACCTACTGGAAATCTTGATTCCAAAAGTGGAACAGAGATTTTAAAATTCTTTGATGAACTGCATAAAGCTGGGAATACATTAATTATTGTGACTCATGAAGAATCAGTAGCAAAACGTGCAAAAAGAAGAGTAGAACTTTTTGATGGTAAAATTACTTTAGATGAATAATACACTTAGAAATATCCTCATTGGTCTTGCAGCTATTCGAGCTAATCTAACAAGAGTAATCTTAACCTCTCTTGGTTTAACCATTGGTATCTTTACTGTGAGCATTGTAACAGCTGGAGTATCAAGTATTGATAAGGAATTTGACAAATCAATGGAATACTATGGCAATGATAAGGTATATGTAGGTACTTGGCCTTGGTCTTTTGATTTTGATTGGTGGAAATATCGTAATCGTCCTAAGATTCAAGAAGATTCTTTGGAATATATTACTCAGTACAGTGAATATATTACAGATGTTAGTATCAAAAAAAATACGTGGACCAAAGCTACTTTTGGAAATAAATCTTCATGGTTACAACTCAATGGAGTATATCCAAGTTATCAAGATATGTTAAGTGGAACAAAAGTGGTGAATGGTAGATTTTTCTCTCAAAATGAATGGGATCTCCAAAGAAGAGTGGTTATTGTTGGAGGTACAGTGCGCGATGGATTCTTTGATGGAAAAGATCCTATTGGAAAGAAAATTAGATTAAATAATGTAACCTTCGAGATTATTGGAGAGCTAAAAAAACAAGGAATGGGGATGGTTCCTGGAGGAACATTAGATAATCTAGTAATTATGCCATCGTCAACATTTGAAAGAATTTTAACTAGGTGGGGATTTGATGAATTAGTATTACAGACAAATCCAGATGATATGTTTAAAGCTAAAGAAGAAGTTGGAATGATTATGCGAGTAGCCAGAAAAATAAAACCTGGTGAAGATGATAATTTTTCAGTCAATTCAGCAGATGCTTATCAACAGCAATTTGATTCGCTAAAAGTAGTGATTGCTGGTATGGGATTTTTAGTCACAGGCATCTCACTGGTTGTATCAGCTATAGGAATTATGAATGTAATGTTTGTTTCTGTGCGTGAACGTACCAAAGAAATTGGATTGAGAAAAGCAATGGGTGCTACAAATAATAATATCTTAACTCAATTTCTAAGCGAAGCAGTTGCTATTTCAATTATTGGAGGTACAGCAGGTATTCTATTAGTAAAACTCATTACTTTAGCACTATCCAGCTATTTTCCCGTAGAGTTTGATTTGTTATTGATTTTTTACACCTTTTTAGTTTGTGTTTTTATAGGAGTAACTGCTGGTATGATTCCAGCAAGAACCGCAGCCAACTTAAATCCAATAGATGCGTTACGCCATGAATAGAATTCTAAATTATCTCCGTGATGCAGTAGGCGGAGTATTATTTTATTTTGGACAAACTAAACTACGCACAGCTCTTACATTACTAGGTATTACTGTTGGAGTTTCTTCTATTATTGCAATTATGACCGTATTAGCGACATTTGAAAAATCAGCAAATGGATTAGTCAGTGAGATGAAAACAAATCTTTTTTATATCACAAAAGATAATCCAGTTGAAATTAGTTTTGGTGGTGACGGTAGAGGATCTCGCAATAAACCACCTATTACTTGGTCAGAATATGAGCAATTAAAACGTAGCTTAACCCTTACAACAACAATGGCAGCTGCAGTAGCAGAAGAGCCTAGCGATCGAACCGTCAGTGTTGGTAAAGATGAATTGAAAAATCGCCTAACAAGTTTTTGGGGATCAGATGGCGATATGCTTTCAATTAATAAATATAATATTGTAGAAGGCGGAAGAAATTTGCTAGAAACTGATGTCGATAATATGAGTCGAGTTGCTATTATCGGTTCAGATGTTCAAGAAGAGTTATTTCCCTATTCAGACCCAGTAGGGCAAACAATTAAAATTGATAACATACCATTTGAAGTGATTGCATTAACTGAACCGAAGGGTGAAATGTTAGGTCAAAGTATGGATAGTATGATAGGAATTCCTATTTCTACTTACTTAAAATATTTTGGAAAGAGAGGATGGAGAAGAACAGACTTACAACTTATTTTAGAATCTGAATCAATGGAAACTTTAGACGCAGCAACGGATGAGGCTATTGGTGTATTTCGTGCAATTCGTAAGATTCCTCCAGGTGAGGATAACAATTTTTATATCGCAACGAATGATCAATTGATGGATACATTTGGTGAATTCACAGGCTATATCTCTATCTTTATTGGTTTAATTGCTGGAATTTCTTTATTGGTAGCTGGTATTGGTATTGCAAATATTATGTTGGTTTCTTTGACAGAACGTATCAAGGAAATTGGGATTCGTAAAGCTCTTGGAGCAAGAAGAGTAGATATTTTCTTGCAGTTTTTAATTGAAGCAATATTAATCTCTATTATTGGTGGAATTGTTGGAATCATTTTAGGTTTATCTTTTGGTAACATCGTTGCACTATTTTTGGAGCAAGATCCTGTTATTCCTTTTGATTGGGTATTATATAGTATTCAAATTTGTGCATCAATGGGTATTATCTTTGGACTATATCCTGCGATTAAAGCATCAAGATTGAATCCAATCGATTCAATGCGTTACGAATAATGATTATTAAAGGAGATATATAATGAACAACGCTATAAATATGCCGATGATTGGTCTAGGAACCTGGCTTATACCAAATGACGACGCAGAACAGATTTCTACCAATGCTTTGAATCTAGGATACAGACATATTGATACTGCACAAGTGTATCGTAATGAAGAAGGTATTGGAAAAGCACTTACTTCTTCATCTATTCCGAGAGATGATATTTTTATTACGACTAAGATGTGGCCAGGGATGTTCGGACAAGAAGAGCCATTTCAAAATTTTCAAGGTGTAATTCATGCTTGTGACGAAAGTCTTAGATTGCTTCAGATAAACGAAATCGATTTATATCTTATTCATAATCCTTTTGCTAAAGACAATCGATTAGAGCAGTGGGAAGCAATGATTGAACTAAAAAAGCAAGGAAAAGTAAAGCATGTTGGAGTATCTAACTATAATGCCCATCATATTCAAGAAATTGAAACAGCTGGACTTGAGATGCCTGCAGCAAATCAAATAGAGATTCATCCATGGCATCTTGTAAGACCAGAATTAGAAGGGTATATGAACAGTCACAATATTTTACCTATTGCATATTCTTCGCTTGCTCCTATTCCAAATTGGAGAGAAGGCTCTCAATGGAATGGAAAACCAGAAGAAATGAAGACTGGAGCAATGCCATTTCAAGATATTGCTGATCGTTATAATGTAACAGTACCTCAAATACTTTTAAAATGGGGAATACAATTAGGATATCCAATTCTTCCGAAGTCTGTTAAACTAGAAAGATTAAAAGAAAACCTAGAATTAGATAATTTTACTATTTCAGATGAAGATATTAAATTTATTTCTAGACTAGCTAAAGATGATCAACAGTGTTTAGCGTGGTCTGGA
>JAYZIW010000019.1:0-4440 GCA_036165075.1 Fidelibacterota bacterium
ATAATACCGAAGTTTACAATCTTAGCTGTACGTCGCATCTCCGGGAGAACTTGATCATCATTATCAATTTCAAAAATGCTCTTTGCTGTAAAAGTATGAATATCTTCTCCATTATTGAGCGCTTCAATTAAAGCTTGATCTTGGCTCAAGTGGGCCATCACTCTCAACTCTACCTGAGAGTAGTCTGCAGAAAAAATTTGATACTCTGATGACTGCGCCTGGATAGCTTTTCTAACATCTCTTCCGTCTTCTGTTCGAATCGGAATATTTTGAAAATTCGGACTGCTTGAAGAAAGACGTCCTGTCGCTGTCATTGTCTGATTAAAAGAAGAATGAACGCGATTAGATACTGGATTAATATTAGTTGGTATTGGATCAAGATAAGTATTCTTTAATTTGAATAATTTTCTATACTCCAAAACCAATCTTGGTAATTCATGCTTATGTTTTAACTCTGATAGTACAGCTTCTGCTGTAGAACGTTTCTTAATCATTGGCAGCTCTAGTTTGTCAAATAAAATTTCAGCAAGCTGCTGAGAAGAGTTCACATTGAAGTCTTGATTTGCTAATGTAGTAATCTCATCGTGAAGCGCATCAATTTTTATACCAATTTCATCAGAACGTGCTTCAAGATAATCTTTATCAACAAAGATGCCATTAAATTGCATATCAATTAAAACAGGTAACAAATCAATTTCTATCGCTTTGAAGTAATTGTATAATTTCTGATTCTTCAGTTCCTTAAGAAAAATTTCAGTCAGTTCGATTACCACATCCGCATCTTCTGCCGCATAAAAAGAGACATCATCTAAAGTAACTTGATCCATCGTTATTTGATTCTTACCAGAACCAATCAAATCTTGTATTGGAACCATCTTATAATTGAGATGTGCTAACGATAAATTATCGAGTTTATATGATCTGGCATTAGGACTAATTAAATGGGCAGCAATCATAGTATCAAATGCAATTCCACTTAAATTAATTCCATAGCGTTTCATAATAAGAGCATCATACTTAATATTTTGCCCTGTTTTTGGAATATTTGGGTTCTCCAATACTGGTTTTAAGACATCAATCGCTACTTGAAGATCATCATCTCCAAATAAATTGCCCTCTTTATCTTTGAAATGTATTGGAACGTATACTCCTGTATCTTTTTTCACTGAAAAACTAAAGCCTACAATTTCAGCAAGCATAGGGTTTACAGAAGTAGTCTCTAAATCTACAGATAACCATTCATCTTCTTTAATTGATTTTATAAAGGATGTAAGTTGGTCGATGGTTGTAAGATTCTCATACTTTTTTTCTCGTTTTGTAGTCTTGATTTCAACTGATTCATTGGAACCAATCTTTTTTAGTAGTCCAGAAAATTCTAATTCCTTAAAGATGTCTTCTAGCTTAGTTGAATCCATCTCCTTTCTTTTAAAATCTATAATACTAGCATCAATCTTTACATCTGTTAGAATAGTTACCAATTGCTTACTTAATAAAGCATTTTCTTTGCTATTGAGTAACTTCTCTTTCATTTTTTCATTTGTAAGATTATCAATCTCTTCATATATATTTTCAATAGATCCAAAGTCCTGAATAAGCTTCATTGCTGTCTTAGGACCAACACCTTGCACACCAGGAACATTATCTGAACTATCTCCCATCAATCCTAATAAATCAATAATATGTTCTGGACCAACACCCCATTTTTCTAATACTTTTTTCTTATCGAAGATTTCTTTTGCACGTTTTCTAGCTTGTGGTGCATATAAGAATGTCTTATCATTAATTAATTGCATAAAATCTTTATCTCCGCTAACAATATTACATTGAAGATTGTCTTTATCACACATTTTAGCAACTGTTCCTATAATATCATCTGCTTCTACACCATCTACTCTTAAGATTGGAATATTCATTGCCTCTAAAAGTTCCCATAAATACGGAAGCTGTGTCTGTATTTCATCAGGCATTGCAGATCGATTAGCTTTATAATCTTCATAAAGTTCATGTCTAAAATTTTTGCCCTTTGAATCAAAAGCTGTTACAAGATAATCTGGTTTTTCCTCTTCAATTAACTGAAATACTTGGTTAGCAAATCCAAATACAGCGCTAGTAGGTGTACCGGCGGTATTTGTTAGTGGATTTCGAATAAGAGCGTAATGTGCTCTGTACAAAGTAGCATAACCATCAATGATAAATAATCTTTTTTGTTTTTTTTCAGAACTCATAACTTAGCGGGATTTTACACCCGCTAAATTATGAAAATAAGACATTAGAAACTATAAGTTAATGACATTCCAACTTCTCTTGGAGGTGCAAAAGACTTATATAGTTTTTCTTCGAATGGAGGTTCTAGAGCAAAGATAAATCCTCTATCTGCATAATTTTCATCAAGGATATTTTTTGCATAGAAACCTAAATTAACTTTATTAAATGAATGTGAATAGTAAGCATTCAAAAGATGGTATGGATCTGATTCATATTCATCGTGTGCAGAATCAAATACAAACCCATCTTTTCCTGAAATTTCAATCATCAAAGAGTTGTTTTCAGTGAAATTATAGTTAAATGATAAGCTATAATTCCAGTTTGGAGAATGTGCTTTCTTACCATGAGCATGACCTGCATGATCATCATGATCTCCATGGTCATCATGGTCATCTCCATGGTCATCATGGTCGTCGTCATGGTCATCATCATGGTCATCACCGTGATCATCATCATGATCGTCGTCGTGGTCATCATTATGGTCATCACCGTGATCGTCTCCATGTTCGTCTCCATGTTCGTCATGATTTCCTAACTCAATTTCAGAACTCAATAATCCTAAAGTAGCATTAATAGTAAATTTATCACTTAGTCTAAATTCACCAGTTGATTCAGAACCGTATTCATAGCCTGATTCAGCATTTGTCTTAAAAAAGGCAAACGCATTAGGATTCATTGGATCTAACTGCTCACTTGTTTCATAAATATGACCATCATGCTCTAAATAAAATAGAGAACTTGATAATTTGATATTATCAGTATACCATCTTATTCCAGTAGTTATATCATAGTAAGTCTCTTGATCATATGTTTGTTCATCAGCATCCAAATATGGATTTTGATTTATACCTCCAGGATGATATCCTTCAGCATAATAAGCAAACCAATGAAGATTTGGAGTTGGGTGCATTTCATAAGCAATCTTATATGAATTATTAAAATCGCCCATAATATCAAAGCTTGCACCTTGGTCGCTAAAATCATGATATGTCATATCTCTAGCTTCTGATCTAAAGGCTAAAGAAAGTGATGAATCATTTTTAAAATTATATGCAAATTCACCATATGCAGACTTTGTGACAATATCATAACTAGAAGATAGGGCTGTAGCAGAACCTCCAAAAAGATATCCTTCAGCATTAATTTTCTCTTCATAATTAGATTGATACAAACCAATGACATAGTCTATTCTATTATCATCAGCGGGATTTGATCTTAATCTGAAATCTACAGTTCTTGTATCAATATCTCTATCAAATGAATCAAAGAAGTCATAAGTGCTAGCATCAAACTCAACGTGATCGTCGTCGTGATCGTCGTCATGGTCATCACCGTGATCATCATCGTGGTCGTCGTCATGGTCGTCGTCATGGTCGTCACCGTGATCGTCATCATGATCGTCGTCGTGGTCATCATGATCTTCATAATTAAGCCAGAAACTATAATTTCCCCAATCTGAGTCATAGCTGTGTAATGTTTCATTGTTTGACATACCAATATTCAAATCAGCAAAACCCTCACCAAGATCATAAGTATAGTCAGCTATAAAAATCTGTGATTTTTGACTATCTTTACCTGGATTGTCTGAATATGTAATATTGTCAGTATTATTATCTGGAGACCAATTATCATACCCATTGTCAAAATCAGAGTAAATCATTGTATACTTTTGCGTGATATTATTATCGCCACCATCTTTTAATAGTTTTGCTCTAAATGATGTTTCATCTCTATTTGCTGATGCATAACCACCTAAAGCAGCATTTTCTTTATATCCATCAGAAACATTAGAGTGACCTACTAATCTTAGTTTCCAACCACTATCAAGAGGTAAGTTGTAAACTAATCCATTGGTAAAAGTATTGTATGAACCAAACTGGGTCATCACATATCCTTCTTCTTTGTCTGTGGGATCGTTGGTTTTAAAATTAATCAAACCAGAAGATGCGGCTGCGCCAAATAAACTCGTTTGAACACCCATTAATACTTCTATTTGTTGCATATCAAACAAAGGTGTAATCATACCAAGTTCAGATAAGTCCATTCCATCCAATACTAATCCTACATAAGTACTTGGAGGACCCTGATCCGCATATCTGCTGGTAGACCCTTCTCCACGTATCTGAAAATATCTCGGTCTAGAAGTTCCACCTGCATAATTTAGATTTGGAACTT
>JAYZIW010000020.1:0-15970 GCA_036165075.1 Fidelibacterota bacterium
AAAGAAAAATTATCTACAGAAAAATAAAAGCAAGCGTCAGGATAAGTCTGTTTATGATAATGTTTATTTTCAGAAAAATGGAAGTCAATTAATTGCAATCGATAAATATAATAGCATGAATCAAGTCATAGTAAATCTAAATCTCATGGAAATGAATAATGGAAAAATGCAGAAAAGAATTGATGCCAAAAAAGGTATCTGGAATATAGAAAAGTCACAATGGAATTTAAGAAATTTTTCTATCAGAGAATTTGATGAGATGGGATATGAAACTATCCTTGCAAGATCTAATGAAGATTCTTTATTGAGCTTAGATTTTTCTCCTCAGGATATCACTCAAACAAGTGGCTCATCAGAAGAGCGTTCTTACAATGAACTTAAAGACCAGATTGCAACCTTAAAGAGCAATGGTGTTAATACGCTAAAATGGGAAGTAGATTTACATTACAAGCTTGCATACTCATTCATTAGTCTTATTGTAATTTTTTGCGGAATTCCTTTATCAGTTTTTAGATCTAATACAACATTAGCATTTGGAGGAGGATTAAGTCTAGCAACCATATTTGCTTATGTTATTATTTTAAAATTTGGTCAATCTCTTGGTTATGCTGGTGTATTATCGCCTTTTTTAGGTGCATGGCTCTCAAATATAATATTTGTAAGCATTGGTCTCTATTTAATGCTTAATGCAAGAAAATAATCTGATGAATAAAGCTAATAATCCCTATGCTAATGCACTTGATGGATTAAAACTGAATGACCCTGTATCCGCTTTTTTTGATTTTTGTCGTGAACGAGAAAAAATTAGACTAGCAAGAGAAAGTGGTGATGCATATCCATGGACAGATGATATCATTTTCCAAAAAGGTCGATTCTTAAATGTATTTCGAGAAGATGATCCTGGCAGCAAAGCCATTCTATCTTTTGCTAAAGACCTTGAAGAGGATTTACCTATGTTAATTCATGCATTATTTTTTTCTCGTTGGTGCAATAAACAAAAAACATTAGATAAGCTCTCTTCAGGTATATTATTAAAACCAAAAGATTTAATGGTAACGTTAAAATCTTTTGATTCTTGGTGTAATCTTACTGCTTATCCTGTTGAGCCTATACATTGGAAAGGAAAACAGTATTCTCGATTAGATGCAGCGGTACAATTATTTCCAGAAATAAAAGAATCGCTAGCTGAAATTATTATAGAATCAAAAGGAAATGTAATCAAAGCTACCAACTCTGTTAATGCTCTTTTTAAAATGAAAAATGATTTTCCTATTTTCATGGCTATTATTGATTTGGCTTGGTTTAGGCCGGACATCATCAATCCAAGAAGTGGAGTTCCAACAGGGATTGGTGCAGTTGCTTATTTAGATCGGTTGCAGAAATATCTTGAGTTAAGAAGTCATCAAGAAACATGTGAAAAAATGATTGAGCTACAAAAAAAATACTGGCCAGAAGCGAAACGACCATTTCAACCTATTGATATTGAATATCTATCGTGTGAATGCAGAAAATACTATAGCTATGTTAATGGTACAAAATTATTTGAAGGAAAAAATGTCTTCCAGCCTAAATAAGAAAATCTTTATAGCAATTATTATAATACTATTTCTTATTTGGGCTGAACTTGGTGTAGGAATATTTGGAACTAGATTTGCGGGTGATTAAATATCTTTTATTCTGAAGAAATCTTTTCAATTGCTTTAATTGTAAACTTTATATCTTCACCTTGAATCTCAAGTGTAAAATCTTCATCAATTTTTTTTCCAACTATAGCTTGAAAAAAAGGTGACTTATAACTAACAGTCAATGGATACAAATCCAATTCAGATTCGATAGGACCTAATAGATAATAATCTTCAGCTTTATCTTTTCCTTCTTCAAGAACTGCAACCTTATTTCCAAATCCTACCTCTTCCACTCCAATATCGCTATCTCCGATAAGTCTAAATGGTGCGTAAGACTGCATCAATTGTATTTTATACACTATTAAGCTTTGCTTCTCTCTAGCAGCATGATATTCCGCATTTTCTTTAAGATCTCCATGGTCAGCTGCCTCCCTAATCTTTATTGCAGTCTCTCTCTTTGATTTCTCAAGAGATTTCATTTCCTCTTCTAATGCATTGTGCGTATCTCGTAAAATTAAAGTGGCCATGTTTATACTCCTCCTGATTGAGTTTTTGGACCAGCATTCAGAATATTTTGATCTGATATATCAAATTTACTAAAGTTTTTATTAAACAAATCAGTTAGCATATTACCAGTTCTGTAATATTCATCTAGATTGTTCCAGTCCTTATGAGGCACTAAGAAATCATTATCTAAACCTTCTAGATTTAAAGGAATATCCAGATTAAAGAATTTATCTTTTACTGAATTGCTAAAATCTAACTTACCATCTGTAATTAAATCTATAATATGCTTTGTAAGTTTAAGATCAATTCTTTTTGAACCTGAAGTTGCGCTTGATCCAGCCCAGCCCGTGTTAACTATGTATATTGGAGCTTGATATTTTGCTAATTTTTCTTGTAATAGTTTTGCATATACTAATGGATGTAGAGTTAGGAATGGACCTCCATAACATGGTGAAAATGTTGCTATAGGATCTACTATACCTGTCTCAGTTCCTGCCATTTTAGCTGTATATCCACTTATAAAGTGATACATTGCTTGATGTGCATCAAGTCTAGCTATTGGTGGCATGATGCCATAAGCATCACAAGTTAAAAATATTACTGCATTAGGATGAGGTCCTGCGCTAGGCATCCCTTTTGAGCCCAAAGAGTTCTCTATAAAATGAATTGGATAACATATTCTTGAGTTTTCACTCTTTGAATTGTCATCGAAATCTACTTCTTTTGTTTCTGAATCATAAACAACATTTTCTAAAAGAGTCCCATGTTGGATGGCATCATAAATTTCAGGCTCTTTATCTTTATCTAGGTTGATTGCTTTGGCATAACAGCCACCTTCAAAATTAAAAATGCCGTTATCAGACCACCCATGCTCATCATCTCCAATTAATGGTCTATTTGCATTAGTACTCAAAGTAGTTTTTCCGGTACCAGACAATCCAAAAAATAATGCTGACTCGCTTAAATCTTTTGAAACATTTGCAGAGCAATGCATTGATAATACATTCTTTAGCGGTAAATAGTAGTGCATTACAGAAAAGATCCCTTTCTTCATTTCACCAGCATACTCTGTTCCGCCAATAATTGCTATTTTCTTTTTTAAATTGAATACAATAAAGTTTTCTGAATTAAGTCCGTAATCTTTCCATTCTTTTTCTTTGACATCATAAGCGTTAATGATAGTAAAATCGGGAGAAAAATTATCTAATTCTTGTTCTTTTGGTCTGATAAACATGTTATTTACAAATAAAGACTGCCATGCCTTCTTGGTCACCATTCTTACATTAAGATTATTTTCTTTGTCATCACCAGCAAACCCATCAAAAATATAGAAATCATTATCAAGATTATTGTATGTTGTAGTGACTTTTTCTAAGAGATAGTCAAAATTCTCTTCTGAAATCTTTTGATTAACATCCCCCCACCAAATATCCTCAGATGAACCTGGTTCATCAACAATAAACTTGTCATTTGGAATGCGTCCGGAAAATTCTCCAGTATCTACCATTAATGCGCCATTTAATCCAATAACTCCTTCTTTTAAGTCTATTGAATCTTTAATGAGTTGATCAGCTCCGGAATTACGTTTCCAGTTATTATTGTTGATATTTAAATAATCTAAATTCATTTCTCTCCTCTTGGATGAGATTTTTTAATCGTCTCTTGAAGCTTCTGTACGCTTACATGTGTATATATTTGAGTAGACGCCAAATTTTCATGACCCAGCAAAGATTTAATAGCACTAAGCTCTACTCCACTATTTAAAAGATGTGTAGCAAAAGAGTGTCTCAATGCATGGGGACCATATGAATTCAGGGTTAAAGTTTTTAAGTTCTGCATAACTAAATATTGAATATTGTATCGTGATAAATTTTTATTCTTTTCATTGACGAACAAATTATTATTGAAGTTTGTCTTTATCAAAGGATATTTTTGCAAACTTTTTAAATATTTGATCATTAAATCTTTTGTCTTCGTATCAAAATTAGCTAGACGCTCCTTATTTCCTTTTCCTACAACCCTAATTGTCTTATTTGTAAAATCTATATCTTTTAACTTAATAGACTGCAATTCCTCTAGTCGTAGACCAGATGTAAAAAATAGCATAATTAAAGATTGATTTCTTAGCTTAATATTATCAGAGAGTTTTTTGTTATCATTAATATTATCGATGACTTCAAGAATTTGTTCCATTGATAAGAAGCTAGGAATAGATTTCTTGTATTGTGGAGAAGGATAAGATTTTACATCATTTAAAACAACATCAGTAACAATACCTTCTGTGTGTAAAAACTTATAAAACGTCCTCATAGTAGATAACATCCTAGAGAAAGATCTTGGGCCTAGAGCATTAGTTAAACTTGCCTGAAAATCAAAGATTATATCTTTGTTGACCTTGCAATAATTAATTCTATTCTTACTGATGAATATACTGTACTGATTTAAATCTCTATTATAAACTTCAATAGTTCGATCTGAGTAACCCCTTTCAAGTTCCAAAAATAACAAAAATTCTTTTTGATAGTCTTTAAATTTCATCGTTTAAAATTGATTGATATATCGCATTAAAATTATTATCGGGCTCTACAGAAAACTTTACTTTCTTTGCTGTTGATGGATGTTCAAATTCAATAGAATTAGCATGAAGACAATGTCCTTGAACTGATAAAAAATAATTTTCTAATTCCTTTCTTATATCTTTCATGAATTCTTTAGATTTCTTAATTCCGCCGCCATATAGCTCATCTCCAAAAATAGAAAATCCAAATTCTTTGCAATGCACTCTAATCTGATGGGTCCTGCCTGTTTTTGGAAAAAATCGAACTGCAGATAAATATTTCCCTGACTTAATTAATTCAAAATGTGATAAAGCTTTTTTTCCTCTATCAGATGATTGGAATTGGATTGGATTTCTCTTGCTACGATTTAAGACATTATCTATAATTCCAGATTCTTCATTCCATTGACCCCACGTCAACGCTATATATTCTTTTTGAATAGTTCTATCTTTGAATTGGTCAGCAATTTTCCAATGTGCATGATCGTTTAAAGGAATAATCATTATACCTGTGGTATCTTTATCCAATCTATGGACAATTCCTGGTCTTGATGGATCTATTGCATTGTTTAATTCTTTTTCAAACTTATGCAAAAGAATATTTACTAGAGTTTTATCGTAATTTCCTAAAGCTGGATGAACTATAACCCCTCTAGGTTTGTTAATAATAGCAAAATCCTTGTCCTGATATAATATCTCTAATGGATAGTCCCATTTATTTAATGAAAACTTCTTTTGATCTGTGTTATTTGACAAATCAATTTCTATCTGATCGCTATAGGTTAATCTGAAATTTTTCTTTACTTCTTTCTTATTTACTAAAATTGATCCATTAGAAATCATTTTTTGGATATTCGTTCTAGAAAATTGAACTAATCTTTGAGATAAAAAACTATCGAGCCTTTTTAGCTCATCTGATGAAGAGACAGATATTTTCATAATATATTTACTTCTTAATAAGTATAGAACTATACAACAAGAATAACAATCCTATTGTTACAGATGAATCTGCGATATTAAATATGTACCAATGAGCTCCATTAATATGAAAATCAATGAAATCAATTACATATCCACGAAATATCCTATCCAATATATTTCCAATAGCCCCTCCAATAATGAGAAACAATGCAATCTGTGATGCATTATCTTGGAATTCTTCGTTTTTAAGAAGAGATATCATATATAGAGTGATTAATATTGGAAAAATAATAAAAAATATCTTACCGCCTGGAAAATTAATGCCAAATGCAATTCCTTCATTTCTTATATAGGTAAAATCTAATAAAAAAGGGATTACATTGAATGAATCATATAGATTCATTTTAGCATGCACTAATATTTTTGATAATTGATCAATTAAAACAATAAAAAAAGGTAAAAAAAAATTCATACTAAATTTAATTTTTTCTTCTGCTTGCAGAAAACACCCTTTGTTGCATTTGGAACTTCTAATAGTCTTTCTTTGTCAATTAACGGACCATTAGGGCATTCACATTTTGTAGGATCATCTTGATATACTTGACATAAACCATATGTACCATCTTCAATTCTTTGTAGTGCCTTCTGCAAATTAACGATATAATCAGACTCTCTCGACATTAAAAGGAAACTCTTTTCCACTTCATGAGCTTCAGTACCTTCATTATAATCTTCTGTATTGTTTTCTGCAAATACAGAACTATTGCTAGATGTTGTAGATCTAACAGCTTCGATATTTTCATTAATATCATACATTTTACTATGTATGTTTTTTTTAAATTTCTCTAAATCTGTTTTTGAATATTTTGTTTTAGCCAACTAAATACCTCTTATACTTTTTTCTTAATCAATATATCAAACTTTTCTGTTTTATGTTTGAAGACAGAATTATAGTCACAATTTTCCAAACTATCCACTATATCTGTACATAAAATTTCATTCATAAAATACTGTTTGTGGTTGTCTATAGCGCTTGTTATCTCATTAGAAAAGTTTCCAGATAATATAATTCTATCATCTACGTTAAAATCTGCTTCTTTTCTCATTACCTGTACATGTCTTATTAGTTCTCGAATGAGACCCTCCGCTGCTAGACTCTCATCAATTTCAGTACTTATAGATACGATTACATCATTAGAGAAAAATGCTTCTTCTTTTTCATGTCCTTGAATCTGAACGATAATATCTTCTTTGATAATGTCAAATTCTCCTGAAGCTATCTTCTCATTACTTAGATATTTATCCATTACATGATACTGGTCAAGCGTGGCAATATATTTAACTATTGTTTGCATATCTTCATCAAATTTAGAAGATAAAATTTTGAAATTTGGTTTTATAGAGAAAGAACCCATATCTTTCAATTCTTCAACAATTGATATTGTCTTAATATTTAATTCATCTAAGATAATTTGCTGCTGATCTAGAATAAAAGAGGTTATTGATGAGTCATTCTCATATATCTTCAAATCTGACAATGGCTGCCTAACTTTAATATTAGCTTTCTTTCTTGCTGCCCTACCAGACTCAATAATCTTCTTAAGCGTTTCTACTTTCTTAATCAAATCCATATCAATCTTATCATCTTCATATTCTGGATAAGAAGATAAATGCACGCTGTCATGATTTTCTTTTGAATCATCCTTCGAAATATTAAGATACATACGCTCTGTAATGAATGGTAGAATTGGAGATAAAAGCTTAATAAGCAATAACAAAACATCATATAGTGTTTGGTACGCTACAAATTTGTCAGAATCGTTCTCGCTCTTCCAAAATCTTCGTCTATTTCTTCTGATATACCAGTTAGACAAATCATCAATAAATAATTCAACCTTTTTTAGTAATTTATCTGCTTCAAATCGATCATAATGATCTGTAGAATCTTTTATTAATAAATTTGCTTTTGCAACAATCCACTTATCTAGCAATGTTAAATCTTTATCACTTATTTCATGAGAATGTGGTTTAAAATTATCTAGACTTGCATAAGTGCAGAAGAAAGAATATATGTTCCAAAAACTAATTAATCGCTTTCTAACCTCATCAGCTTTTTCATAACCAAATAATAGATTATTCTCAACGTTTTGCCTTGTATACATCCATCTCATTACATCAACGCCCATTTTTTCAGCAGCATCATCAAACCAAATAGCATTTCCTGCTGATTTGTGCATCTCCTTACCATCTTCAGCTTTGACGAGAGCATGACCAAGTAAGGTTTTAAATGGGGCTTTATCTTCAAGAAAAGATGACATAGCTAATAAAGAATAAAACCAGTTTCTAAACTGACCAGGAAAACATTCTGTAATAAAATCAGCTGGAAACCATTCATTCCAATATTTCTTATCTTCAAAATAATTTAATGTAGAAAAAGGAACAATTCCTGCATCAAGCCAAGGATTCCCAACATCTGGGATTCTTGTTCCAATTAAACCTGTATCAGGATGTTTAATCTTTACATGATCAATCCAAGGTCTATGAGGACTATTTCCATCAAATTCTTCCCAACCTTCAACACAAAGCTCTTTTAATTCTTCTCTGGATCCAACTACATAGAAGCTTCCATCTTCAAATGTCCAGATTGGTAAAGCTAATCCCCAAAAACGTTTTTTTGAAATCATCCAATCGCCCATATTATCTAGCCAATTGTGCTCTCTATCTTCTCCCCATTCTGGAATCCAGTTAATATCGCTTACAACGCTCTTAATTCTATTTCTCCAATCCATATTGATATACCACTCATCAACTTGCTTGAATACAAGCTCATCTCCTGATCGCCAACAATGAGGATATATATGAGGATAGTCTTCTGCGTATAACAAAAGATTCCTATCTTTTAAATCTTGTATAATCTTTTGAGTAGTATCTGAATCTGTGACATTTAATCCTGACATAAAGTCAAATCCATCAACAAAATTTGCTTGATTATTGATAGGTGATATTTCTACAAAACCTTCTTTTTTGCAAATTTTGTTATCTATAGCTCCACAACCACCAGCCATATGTACAATGCCAGTTCCTTCGCCCTCTACTACCATATCATTTCCTTCAGAATCTTTTCCTCCATCTACTATAACATGGCATTGTATAGCAGTAAGGGCATCATCTTTGGTATCTTGGTTAATATTTGGGTATCCTCCAGGAGTTTTCTGTGGCTCTAAATGATCATATGGTCCTTCATAATTCCAACCAATCATATCTTTGCCTTTAATTATTTCAACGACCTCATATCCGCCTCTCTCTTTAAATATCTGATCTAAGGTTTTTAATTTTGGCACTCCATCAATCCAATTCTTTTTCTCTGAAAATTCTTTACTTAAACGCTGAAATTTTAAATTATTCTCAGCAACATAATAAATAGATTGATCTGCTAATTGAATTTTTGCGTAATTAATCTTCTTATTTACTGCAACTGCAATATTTGAAGAAAGAGTCCAAGGAGTTGTTGTCCAAATTAATATATTTTCATTCTTTCTATCTTTTAAAGGAAGCTTGACAAAAACTCCCTTATGAACAGTTAGCTTACGTCCCTCAATAATTTCCATCTGCGAGTATGACGTACCAGATCTTCCAGACCAAGGAACTACATCTGTTCCTCTGTAAATTTTTTCTTCATTAAATAGCTTTTTTAGAAAAGCCCATATAGCATAATTATTTTCATCAGACATTGTATAATATGAATTTTCCCAATCCATCCAATAACCCAATCTTTTTGATTGGTCAGTTTGAACATCTGAATATTTCTTAACACGCTCTTTACAAAGATTGACAAACTTTTCAATTCCAAGCTCTTCAACTTCTTTTTTTGATTTGATACCAAGTTCTTTCTCTACTTCAATCTCAACCCAAAGTCCTTGACAATCGAAACCATTTTGATATCGTAATTGATATCCATTCATAGATTTATATCTCTGGTAAAGATCTTTTAATGTTCTTCCCCAAGCATGATGAACTCCCATTGGATTATTAGCTGTAATAGGACCATCGAGAAAACTCCATTTCTCACCTTTAGAATTTTGATTAACTAGTTTTTGAAAGATTTTCTCTTTTTCCCAGAAATCAAGGATATCATGCTCATTGGATACAAAATCTATTTTTGGATTTTCTTTTTTTATGCTCATAGTGAATTAACTATGAACTTATAAGAAATGTTGAATTATTGCAATTTGATTAGAATTTATCTTCTAAGTGTTAAAAACCTAGAAGCATTACCACGTTTGACTAAAAATAGAATCTTTTCATCTTTATCGTATTTAGAAATTTCATTTTTAAACATAGTAATATTAGATATTTTTTGTCTGCCTACTCGAGTAATTAAATCCCCTTCTTGCATACCTGACTTTTCTGCAATACTGTTTTCTTCAATATCGGTAACGACAACCCCTTGAACATCAGAATTCATAGGTCTTTGAATATCATATTTATCAATTAACTCATCTGTAACATCAAGAACAGATAATCCAAATTCATTATAAGCACTGCTAGCGCTTGTCATCTCAGTGCCTGATCTTTCTTCAAGCACAACAGCAACATCTTTTGCCTTACCATCTCGTAAAATTGTTAAGGTTATTTCTGATCCTGGACTAGCGCTAGATACTAAGTTTTTTAGTTCAGCACCATTTGTGATCTCTTTTCCTTGAAAATTAGTAATCACGTCTCCTGATTCTAACCCAGACTTATCAGCAGGGCTGCCCTCAACAATATCACTGACTATAGTTCCTTTTCTAGATTTTAACTCCATCGTATCATAAAAATCTTCGTTAATGTCTTGCATATAGATACCTAAAAAAGAACGTACAACGTAACCTTTGGAAATAAGATCCTTCATTACCTTTGTAACTATACTAGATGGAATAGCAAATCCTATGCCCGCATTTGATCTTCCACTACCTGAAGCAATTGCTGCATTAATCCCAATAAGTTCTCCGCTCATGTTTAGTAAAGCTCCTCCACTATTACCTGGATTAATTGCTGCATCTGTTTGAATAAAGTTCTGATAGGTATCACTGCCTCTCATTACATTATTTCTGCCTATCGCGCTAATAATTCCTGCTGTAACAGTATGGCTAAGAGACTCTGAGAAAGGACTTCCTATTGCCAAAACCCATTCTCCAACTCTCATACTTTCAGAGTCACCAATTGGGACCGCTTTAATGTTATTTGCATCAATCTGCAATATCGCCAAATCAGTGCCTTTGTCTAAGCCTACAACAGTCGCTTCAAACACTCGTTTGTCCATCAATTCTACCATAATTTGATCTACAGGTTTTTCATTTCTTTCATCAAAAATAACATGATGATTTGTCACAATATAAGCATTGTCTTCATCGACAATAACTCCTGAGCCTAACGATTTGTTTTTAAATTCTTCAGGAAGTGATCTTCCCCAGTATCTATAGAAGTTTTGTACATCTTCATCCATTGTTACTGTGTTAGTGGTAGTAATGGTAACTACTGATTCATTTACATTCTCAGCAATATCAGCAAACGAATTGCTAAACTGTTCAAACATCGCTCCTTGAGGAAACAAAGATGATGATGCAATTAGTATTATAAATAGTCTTTTCATATTTGTCTTAATTTAAATGGAAACACCTGTAATAAGTTCCATATTTAGTTTAATCCATTTTCCAAGAAGGCTTTAAACTGCTCTATATCTCTAGTCATCCCAGGGAATTCATCAATAACTAAGTCATTTTTATCTAATATAACATAATAAGGTAACGCCGCTGTCTTAAATCGACTAATCTGATAATCTCTTTTCTCAAGATAATTATCTCCTGCATCGGTATATAAACTAACTAAAATAAATTGTGACATTATATCTTCTACAGATTGTTCTGCAAAAACATTTGTTTCCATCCAGCGACAATTAGTGCACGTAACCCCAGTAAAATCAATAAATATTTTTTTATTCTCTTCATTTGCTATAATAAAAGCATCATCAAGAGAATGAATCCAGTTTAAATTTGATTTCACTTTTTTAGGTGGAAGATAAGATTCAATAGTGCCGTTAATATTATATCAAAATTTTCCTGATAATAAATAGAATGATAACTAAAAGAATAAAATCGACACTACACTTCTCTGATAGGAAAATGCTACTTTAGAATCATTCTTAAATCGAATATATCCTAAAATATAGACAGCACATAAGGCCATAATAATTGCCCAACAAGTAAGCACTACCTCATAAGTAAATATATCCCACTGCCATACTAAGTCTGTATTACTAATGAATTTAAACGCTGCTGCTATTTCTAAAAATCCCATAGTCACTTTTACAGAGTTTAACCAACCACCTGACTGAGGCATTTTTGTTAAGTAGTGTGGAAAAAGAGCTAAAAAGAAAAAAGGAGACGCAAAGGCTAGACTAAATATTAACATACCAATAATAGGCCAAAACCATTGTCCTTGTGATGCTGCAACTAATATTAGACCCATAAATGCCACTGTACATGTGAAAGAAGTAAGAGTAAAAGTTAAAGCCATAAACAGTATGCCTGCATATCCTTCAGAATTCTCTCGTTGCAATGAGAAACGTTTTAGTGATTGAGGAAGTTCAATTTCATAAAAACCAAAAAGTGAGAAAGCGAAATAGATGAACAGAAAAGCAATAAATAGATTTACATAAGGATTAGAAGCAAGTTGCGTTGCTCCTGAAGCGCCAAGAAAAATAGCTAACAACATTCCAAGTAACGTAAATGTCATAACGATCCCAAGCATATAAACAAGAGCACCTTTAATTGGTGAAGTATTTTTATCTTCACCTCTCTTTAAGAAAAAAGAAATTGTAATAGGTATCATAGGAAAAACACAAGGAGTTAAGAGAGCTAAAAATCCCATGCTTAATGCCAGCAAAAGAAAGGATCCAATTTTATTGTCAGTAATACCTAATATAGAATCTTTAGAGAAATCAAACTTATCTGTCTTAAAATCTTCTCTTATAGTTCCGCTTTGCAAAGTAAACGAAATATTATCGCTGTATTCATTAGGTGGATAACATAAGTTACCTGTACATACTTGATATTCTACTGTTGCATCAAATGAATACACTCCATTAGACAAATTCTTATCTATAATAATAGGAACCCTAAATATAGGATTTCCTTCATGATACTTTGTAATATTGTCAAACCCTTCATCATATGTAACAATAGGGTCTGGTTCGATAACTCTACCTATCTTAACAATCTGATCTGATTCAATTCGAATAACTGTAGACTTAGGCCCTTCAGGCACATCATAAATTGCATAAATATGCCACTCATCTTCAATGTTTGCTTCAACTTCTAATACAACTACTTCACCTTGATTTGTATTGTCTATACTGAATTTAAATTCTACAGGATCACTAAATTGCTGACCAAGCAAGATAGAAAAATATGCTAATATTGGAATTATTTTTTTCATCAAAGAATTTAGAAAGGTAATCTTTTCCTTAATTTAGTCCAAAAACTTTCTTTAACAGGTTCTGCGTCATTATCTATCATAGAGTCTAATTTGCTTAATAATTCCTCCATTTCAGATTCTGCTGCATTATATCCATTATCAATAAACTCTTCAGTACGATCAAAAGCAGACCAATGCACATTCTCATGCTTAGGACTAATAACAAAATCAGATTGATTGAGTAAATAAGAATTTAGATGTAGTGTAGATATATCTCGAGATCGATTAATAATCTCAAAAATGTTGTTAGGTTCATCATCTGTTTTAAATGCTTTACTAATATTGATTGCAATAATGAAATCGCACTCACCTACTAAAGGAGGAACAGGTGTTGGGAAAACGATTCCGCCATCAAGAAGCATTCTATCTTCTATGTATGTTGGTTCTACAAAACCAGGTATGGATGAACTTTTAACAACGGCATCGACCACACTACCAGATTTATATAACATAGGCTTTCCTGAAATCAAGTCAGTGGCAGAAACTATCAAAGGTATTTTTAAGTCTTTAAACTGATTATGTGAAAATAGATTAGTTGCAGCTTTTGACAATCTTTCAGTTTTAACAATTGATTTTCTATTAGAACTTACCATCAATATATATTGATTCTTGATCTGTTTAAATATTTGAGAAAAAACTGAATCATCTTTCTCGTTATTAGGGATATATCTAAAACCTAAATCTTTAAAGTCTTCGCCATTAACATGTTCAGTGTATTTTTTTTCTACAACATTAGCATCGGCATGAGAAGCATACATAGCTCCAATCATTGACCCTGCACTCGTTCCAGATATAATGTCTGGTATTATCCCATGACGTTCTAAAGATTTTAATATACCTATATGACAAGCGCCTCTTGCACCGCCACCACCAAGGGCTAAACCAATTTTTAGATTTTTATACATTAGAAATTACTCAACCGTATCCGACGCAACAATATTACTTCCAGGTTTAATTGCTGGCATATCTTTAAGATGTTCTGGAATATCATCTTTATCAAAAATCTTAGCAGTCTGCTTTGTAATTGCAAAAAAGTTATCATGCAGATGAACAGGTGTAATACTTCTATCAACAATAATTCCTATACCGACAATTACACCTTCGTGTTCATTGATTAGCTCTGAAACTTCTCTTATTGAACCTCCAGTGCTAAGCACATCTTCAATGATAAGAATTTTTTCTCCAGGATTTATTTCGAATCCTCTTCGTAGTTGCATTTTACCATCAACTCGTTCTGAAAAGATTGTTCTTTTATCTAATTGCCGCCCCACTTCTGTTCCTAGAACAATACCTCCAATTGCTGGCGATATTACCTTATCAATAGATAGGTTTGAAAAATGGGATGATAAAATCTCTGAAAATAAAGACAAGTATTTAGGATATTGCAATACTTTGGCGCACTGAAAATAAGCATCGCTATGCATTCCCGATGATAACACAAAATGACCATACATCAGCGCTTCAGTTTCTTCAAAAATCTTTATATAGTCTTTATCGTTCAAAATATAGCCTCATTTGATTACAGAGATCTTCTGCAGCATTATGAATGCTATCAGAATCATGATCTCCAGCAAAAATAATTGATCTAGAAACATTAATTAAGGTTGATTCTGCGTGATTATTATTAATCTCAATGACATCTTTCAAACTACCTCCCTGTGCTCCAATACCTGGAATAAGAAATGGCAGATTATTTGTTTTTCTTACTTCGTTCATTTTTTCAGTATCTGTCGCGCCAACAACTAAGCCAATATTCTCATATTTATTCATACTCTCTGACAAACTCACAACTTTATCAAAAATAGCATCTTGAATATAGCTAGCAGATGTATTTGACGTTCTACATAGAACATAAACACCTTTAGTTTCATCAGAACAGAATGGCTCAATAGCTTCTTGTCCCATATATGGATTTACAGTAATAGCATCACAATTCAAATATTTAAAAAAAGCGTTAGCATAGTGCTTTGCTGTATTACCAATATCACCTCTTTTAGCATCGGCAATAATAATATGACTATCTCCAATCTCTTTGACCAATTCTTCGAGCCATAAAAAACCTTTTGATCCCCATTCTTCAAAAAAAGCAAGATTTGGCTTATATGCCGCTGCAACGTCTCTTGTGGATTCTACGACTTTAAATGAATAATCTTTAAGCTCTTCGATGGTCACATTATCGTCGAAATATTTCCTGTCAATATCAATACCAACACAGAGATTTGAATTCTTTTCTTTTATAGTGTTATGTAGTTTTTGTTTAAACGATATCACGGAGGAAATTTAACTTAATTAATACTATCAAACAAATGCCTTCACACTAGATTGAAAAATTTTTAATATTCAACACAATGGATCAATCTAATAATTCTTCGAAAACAAAAATCATTGCATCAACAAATGTATTTCAAATTGAAAAAATTGAAGAAGTAGGAAAAGCAGACTATCCTCAACTTATAGAAATATCATTGCATCTAGCAAAAGAATATGGAAGACAAGCTGTCTTGACAAAAGATACCATTCAGAAATATTTCAATACGGATAAATCATTACCATTTATTGCAAGATATAAAGATGAGATCATTGGATATATTATTGGTATCCCGTTGGAAGAGTTACGTCAAGAATCATGGGCTGTAAATGATGAAAACTTTGGTAAATACAATACTTTATATACCTATGCTTTTGTGATTATGGAAAAATATAAATCCAATGGCTATGCTAGAATGCTCAAGCGTGTATATATTAGTTGGGCCCAAAAAAGATCTAAGATCAAATACATTACTGGTCATGTCATAGAAGGAACTTCAAACACAGCAGATGAAAATATGACTATAATTAGTCGCAT
>JAYZIW010000021.1:0-6771 GCA_036165075.1 Fidelibacterota bacterium
ACACAATGAAGAGCGTATTACGCGTGACTTACTCATTAACAGATGATGTCTCTGGCAGCTTATTTTATGAATATCGTGAAAATGATACTAGATTAACAGGACGTAGAATTGATCGTGATTTTGGAGTGAACCTGAATGTGGCAATTAGAGGATAAGATGAAAAAAATATTATTTTTAGTTTTATTTTTATTTAGCTGTACCACAGAACAATCAAAACAATCTCCCAATATCCCTGTTTTTGATTCTAACCAAGCATTTATATATCTAGAACAACAATGTGAATTTGGTCCAAGAAACCCAGGTTCTGATGGTTCCATTCATTTCAGCAATTATTTAAAAGATTTTTTAAGTGATTTATCAGATAATCTTATTATCCAGGAATTTGTTTATACAGAACCGATTACAAATACAGAAAGAGATGGTAAAAATTTTATTATCCAATTCAATCAAGAAGCAAACTATCGTCTTTTAATTGGCGCACATTGGGATACAAGAGCTTTATCAGATCAAGATGAATCTTTAGATAAACAGAGTTTGCCAGTGCTTGGGGCCAATGATGGAGCAAGCGGTACAGCAGTTCTGATGCAATTATCTGAAATCCTTTCAGTTAACAATCCAGATATTGGTATTGATATTGTATTTTTTGATGCTGAAGATGGGGGTATTGTAGGACAACCAGAAACATTTGCTCTTGGGTCAAGATTCTTTGCTGAAAATCTTCCTATTAAAAAACCAGATTTTGCAATTATTGTTGATATGGTTGGAGATAAAAATCTAACTATACCTATTGAACGAATCTCATATAGCATTGCTCCAGATAAGGTAAAAGAAATATGGAGTTTAGCAGAAGATCTATCATTGCCTGCTTTTAAAAAGAAAATTGAAAATGAAATTTATGATGATCATGTTCCTTTATGGGAAATAGCACAAATACCAGCAATTAATATTATTGATTTTCAATATCCAAATATGTTTTATAATTATTGGCATACTCAATATGATACCCCAGAGAATTGTTCGCCACAAAGCTTAGGACAAGTCGGAACTTTATTAGTAAATTATATCTATGGCCAAAATCATTAATAGACTATTTATTATTTTATTATTAGCAATCTTTGCTTGTGGAGGAGGAGGTAGTGGTTCTTCCCCTACTGAACCAGGAGGTGATGATTCTGGTCTTCCTGGAGATGACCCCTATGACTTTCCAAATGCAACCAATCTTGATCAACTCAATCAAATAGAAATAGTTACATGGAATATTAGACAATTTCCACAACATAGCACTACAAAAAGCTATGTTAAGAGTTTATTAGAAGCATGGAATGCTGATATATATTTATTACAGGAAATCTCAAGTGAATCTGAACTCATTAGTATGGTAAATTCAATGAATGACTATTCTTATGTCGTTGATGAAGAGTCAGGAAATTTGGGTTTTGCTTTAGTATATAAAAATAACACTATCACTTTTAATTCAAAGAATGAACTTTGGGCAAATACTCCAAATAGCGATGATGGTGATTCAGACTATGAAAATAATGCGCAATATCAATTTGCTAGTCGTCCGCCAATGGAGAATTACATAACATGGACAGATGGTACTAAATCAATGGATTTATATGTTATTGATGTTCATTATAAATGTTGCGGAGATGATACGTATGACAGTAATGATTCTTCGGATGAGACTACCAGAAGACATCATGCTAGCCTCCTCTTAACTGATTATATAATTAACAATAGGTCAACTGACAATGTTATTATTGCGGGTGATTTTAATAATGTAGGAGATCAATCTATTACTAATCCAACTATTAGCCCTTTTACTGATACTAACATTGCTTCATCTCAAAGCTTTGCCATGGTTGATGAATCCATTTTGACTGGTCCAAGCACTGGATACTCATGGCAGGGTTGGACAAGCTCATATGATCCAGCACATTTTGATCATATAATAATTAATACACCTCTATTCCAATATGAAACAACAGCAACAATGGGTGTAATTGCTACTCCAGATGAAACTGCGATTGTTCCAAGCACTGTTGCCGATAGAATCTCAGATCATCAGCCAGTATTTTTATCATTTTATCCTTAAGTAATATTTTGGTTAAGAATATCCAATTATTTTTTCTTTTTTTAGGAGCAAGCGTTTTATATGCGCAAGATTTTAGTAAAATTGATATTGATTTCGAGAATCTGAATTTCAAAGAAACAATTATTCCACTTCAAAAATTAAATAACACTTTTCCAAACAATATAGATGTTCTAGTGCGTTTATCTGCAGCACATCATTTCTTGTCAGAAGAAGCGGATGAAAAAAAAGTAGAGAAATTGAATATGGACAAGGCGCTAGGCTATGTTATTCAAGCTATGTCTATTGATTCTACCAATGCTCAAGTGCATAAATGGTATGCAGTTTCATACGGTAAAAGCGTCGAAAATCAAAATATAAGAACACAAATTGAAAGCTCTAAAATTATTGAGTTCCATTCTTTGCAAGCTATTGAACAGCTTCCCAATGACCCTTTCTGTTATAATATAATGGGACAATGGCATTATCGCCTTGCTGATATTAGTTCATTATCACGTCGATTAGCTACAATTATATTTGAAGAACCACCGCAAGGTTCTTTTGAGATGGCAGAGTATTTTCTAAATAAGAGTTTAGAATTAGAGCCTAATTATATTGGTACATATTACTGGTTAGGCAAGACTTATCAGAAGACTGGAAGAAAAGATGATGCATTATTACTCTTTAGGAGAGCTATTGATTTGGATAGGCCTTATAAGAGAGAAGAATTAATGTATAACGATATGATTAAACAATTAAAAAAGGAAAAATCTTAGAACATTTTTAATTTTTTAACCTTTTTGTAATCTTTCGGCATATTGAACATTTCCGGTATTGCATTTATTAGAGCATATTTTTTTAGATTATATTCAAAACTACCATCTTCATCAGTAAAAACCGCTTTAACAAGAATGGCATTTTCATTCATGCCCAATTCTGAAAAATTAATGTCAATACTTCCCCAGTTTCTCTCAAATTCAGCAATTTTTTCTTTCATATTTTTTACAATATCTGATTGCTCTTCTTTTGCAGTTACCCAAACGAACTGCTTGTTTTCACTATCATCTAAAGTGATTTTATATGATTCAAAACCATTAATCATTTCTAGAGTATCAGATACTATAGGATCTTGATCATTCTCATCCGATTCTTCATTTTCAGACTGATTTTCAGACTGATTTTCAGACTGATCTTCTTCTGAAGAATTTTTTTCTGCTAAAAATTCTGAGAATGATTGTCTAGTAAAACGATTTTTCTTATAATTAATTTTTACAATAGTAGAATCTTCAAATGAAATTACAGTCCCATTCTCTATATCTCTACTCATAAGTCTTGCAATCCCCTTACCTTGAAATGAAAAATCCATTTTAGAGTAGTAAGAATTTTCAGAAAAGTAACTATAAGTAGAAGATTCCATAGAGCCCATTTTAAAAGATGCTACTGTGGTTTCTTCTGTTATAAAGCCAGATTGAGCAATAAGATTATTAGATGAGATTAGTAATAAAAAAAATAGAAGAGATAGATTCTTCAAATGTACTATAATCCAGTTTCTTGAACAGTCTTTTTTACTTCAGTAAGAGTATTATCGAGAGCATTTTTTTCATCATTATTTAAATCAAATGTTAAAATATTTTCAACACCATCGGCACCAATAACAGTTGGAACACCAATGAAATATCCATTTACTCCAAACTCACCCTCACACAATGACGCACAAGGAATAACCCTCTTTTTATCTTTTACAAAACTTTCAATCATTTCTACTGCTGATTGTGCAGGAGCATAGAATGCAGATCCTTTACCAAAAAGTTTAACTAGTTCTCCACCACCAAATCGTGTTCTATCTTCAATTGCTTGTATTTTATCAGCATCTAATAACGATGTTAATGGAACGCCACCTACAGTTGCTAATCGACTGACAGGAACCATAGTGTCTCCATGTCCACCAAGAACCATACATGTGACATCTTGAGAAGAAAGATTGGTTGCCTCTGCAATAAATGATCTAAATCTGGCACTATCAAGCGCGCCAGCCATACCGACCACTTTATTTTTAGCAAAACCAGATACTTTATAAAACGCATATACCATAGCGTCTAAAGGATTAGATACTACTATTACAAATGCATTAGGTGCATGTAGTTTAACTTGCTCTGCAACATTTGTTATAATATCTAAATTTTTCTTTAATAAATCTTCACGATCCATGCCTGGCTGTCTTGGAAATCCTGCAGTAATAACTACCACATCTGAATCTTTAATCATAGCAAAATCTGATGAACCACTTAGTTTGGCATCATAGCCGTCATGTGGAAGAAGTTGAGATATATCTAAAGCTTTTCCTTTGATCAAGTTTTCAGCTTGAGGAATATCAATAATAACGATATCGCCTAATTCTTTTTGAGCAGAGAGTAGAGCAATGTTACCACCGACTTGCCCACCTCCGATTAGTGCTATTTTTGGTCTAGCCATTTTTAGTTTTGTTCTATAACGCTAACAAAGGTTGTATTACCCTTTTTGCTGAATTTTACTAATCCAGCTGATGTAGCAAATAAGGTATCGTCATTTCCTCTTTTGACATTGCGTCCAGGATGCACTTTAGTACCTCTTTGTCTGATAATAATACCTCCAGATAGGATTAATTGTCCATCAGACATTTTTACTCCTAATCTTTGTGCATTAGAATCTCTTCCATTTCTTGAGCTACCTTGTCCTTTTTTATGAGCCATGAGTTATTACCTTTTATTTTTTCTTTGCAGCAACTTTTTTCTTAGCCGCTGGTTTCTTTTTTGGTGCAGCTTTTTTAGTACTTTTTGCTGCTGCTTTTGCTTTAGATCCAGTAATTGATTGAATTTCAAGCATCGTTAAATCTTGACGGTGACCATTTTTTCTTTGGTAACCTTTCCTTCTTTTCTTTTTAATAATAGTGACTTTACTTGCTCGTTTATGTTCAAGTACTTTAGCACTTACTTTATAAGAGTCTAATTCTTTAGGATTAAATATGTTAGTATTTTTATCTGATATTGCTTTTACATTATCAAACTTCAAAGTTTTGCCTACTGCAATATCTATCTTAGAATCTACTAAGAGAGTATCGCCTTTAGCGACTTTATACTGTTTTCCATATATTTCTACAATTGCAAACATAGCTTGGCAACTTAATAGCTAATTTATTGGTTATCAAGTACCTATTTCACGAGTAATATCTGTCGAGTCTGACATCTTAGTAAATTTAAATTCATTTTTACCCATTGATATATCATCAATAACTTGCAGATATACAAAATTTTTCCACATTAGATTGATATAATCCCTCTTCTTTTCTTTTTTTAAATAATGCGAAATTTCAGGGTTAAGATATAGTTTTAATCTAAGATCTTTATTCTTTTGCTTATAATCACGTAGCCAATAGTCAATTCTTGTCAATAATGTGTCTTTTGATATAATTCTACCATCTCCATTGCATGCATCACAGCATTCAGTCAAAGAATCGATAATGCTCAAACCTGTTCTTTCTCTTGTCATTTCAAGTACACCAAACTCAGAAATTTCTGATACAGCCACTTTGGCTCTATCTTTTCTTAATTCTTTTTTCATTTGAATATATACTTTCTTTCTATTTTCTGCTGAAACCATATCAATAAAATCAATTAAGATTAATCCTGATAAATGTCTTAATCTTAGTTGTTTTGCTATTTCTTTTGCTGCTTCTAGATTTATTTGTAAAGAGTTTTCTTCATGTCCTTTTTTCCCAACAAATTTTCCGCTGTTTACATCTACTACTACCATTGCTTCAGTTCTCTCTATAATCAGATAGGCACCGCTTTTTAACCATGCTTTATTTCTTAATAATTTAATCATAGAATTATCAATACCAGTTTCTTTGAATAAAGGATTTCTCTTACGATAATGCTCTAAAGCATCTCCAATATCAAGGGCATCTTCCTTAATCATTTTCTGTATTTTTTTATAATCATCTTTAGAATCAACAACAATTTTTTCAACCTTATCACTAATCAAATCCCTTAATACACTTGATGTCATCTCTAAATCATTATGAACTAGAACAGGAGCCTCACTTTTTTCTGCTAATTTTATCAATCCATTGTATTGTTTTTCTAGATTGGTATAATCATTTTCAATTTGCTTATCAGTTTTACCTTCTGCTACAGTGCGAATAATAATTCCTAATCCATGTTTTTTGATATCAAACGCAATTTTTTTCAATCTTCTGCGTTCGTAACGGTCCTGCATTTTTTTAGATACACCTACATATTTTGATTTAGGTATTAATACAATGAAACGACCTGCAATTGAAAGATTGGTAGTAACCCTCGCTCCTTTATTATCAAAAGGTTCTTTAATCACCTGAACAATAATTTCTTGCCCTGGAGATAACAAAACATTGATTTCTTTTGAATTTTTAGATTTAGGTTTGCGATCTGCAATCAATTCTGGATCTGAAATTTCAGAGAATGGTAAAAAGGCATTATTGCCTTCACCTATGTTAACAAACGCAGCTTGCATTCCAGGAATTACATTTTCAACAACACCTTTGTAGATGTTTCCTACAGTTCTTTCTTTTGATTCTTTATCAACATGGAGTTCGGCAAGTTTGCCATTTTCTTTGACAGCAATTCTTGTTTCTCCTACACCTTTGCTGATATAAATTTCTTTTTTCATAAAAGCCTTACTTT
>JAYZIW010000022.1:0-7834 GCA_036165075.1 Fidelibacterota bacterium
CCTGCAAACTTCTTAGATGTGGGTGGAGCTGCAAACGTAGAAACCATTAAAAATGGTTTTAAAATTATTTTATCAGATAAGAATGTTAAATCAATCTTAATTAATATATTCGGTGGGATCGTAAGGTGTGATAGGGTTGCTAACGGTGTTATACAGGCAGTTAAAGAATTAGAATTAGATGTTGTTGTTGTTGTGAGACTACAAGGAACTAATGCAAAATTAGCTAAAAAGATACTTGATGAATCTGACATTGAAATAATAAGTGCCGAAACAATTAATGAAGCTGCTACAAAAGCTGTGGAGATAGTAAGATAATATGTCAATTCTATTAAATAAAGATATAAAGATATTAGTTCAAGGAATTACAGGATCAGAAGGGTTATTTCATGCAGAACAAATGATTGAATACGGCTCAAAAGTTGTTTGTGGTGTTACGCCGGGTAAAGGTGGCCAGAAGGCAACTACAAAAAACTTACCTGTGTTTAATTCTATTGAGGATGCAAAAAAAGAATTTCAAATTGACGCTACCGTTATTTTTGTACCTCCAAGATTTGCAGCAAAAGCAATTATGGAAGCAATTCAAGAAAATATTCAACTAATAGTCTGTATATCTGAAGGTATTCCTACTAGAGATATGATAACGGTTAAAAATATGCTCGATAAATCTTCTAGCACTCTTATTGGACCAAACTGTCCTGGATTAATTACAGCAGAAGAATCCAAGATTGGAATTACGCCGGGATTTATATGCAAAAAAGGATCTATAGGAATATTGTCAAGATCTGGAACATTAACATATGAGGCTATCGATCAAGTGGTTAATGTTGGGTTAGGAATTACAACTGCAGTAGGTATTGGTGGAGATCCAGTCATTGGATCAAGTATGATAGACATATTAAAACACTTTCAACAAGATGATGATACAAAAGGTATTGTAATGATTGGTGAAATCGGTGGAAATATGGAAAATGATGCTGCAAGATGGGTTAAAGATAATTTAGATAAACCTGTAGTATCTTTTATAGCTGGTCAGACTGCTCCAAAAGGAAAAAGAATGGGTCATGCCGGAGCAATAATCTCAGAAGGATCTGAAACAGCTGAAGCTAAAATTAGAATATTAAAAGAATGTGGAATATCAGTTGCAAATACTGTATCTGATATTGGCATTACAATGAAATCGCTTATATGAGGGAAAATATGAAAAATACACTTGCAATTATTAAACCTGATGCAATGAAAAAAGGTTGCCTTGAAGATATCAGAAAAGATATTTTAGACAACGGATTTGATATTGTTCAGGAAAAAACTTTACATCTTTCAAATGAACAGGCTTGTGCCTTCTATGATATTCACAAGGATAAACCTTTCTTTGGTGAACTAGTCGAATTTATGACATCATATGAATGTCATGTAATGAAACTGGAAAAAGAAGATGCTGTTGTTGAATGGAGGAATCTAATGGGTGCAACAGATTCTCAGAAAGCAGATATTGGAACTATTAGGCAGAAATATGGTACTGATATATCTATGAACGCTACACATGGATCAGATAGCACCGAAAATGCTCACAAAGAAATAGAATTCTTTTTCAATGATTAAATATTATTTATTACTGTTTTTATCTTTTTCTACAATCTATACGCAAGAGGTAAATGATAAATGGCTTGATACTATTTTAGAAAAAAATGTATCAGTTAAAAATTCACAAACATTGGATAAAGAAGAAAAACAAAAAAATAATACCTATTTTACAATACAGATTGCAGCAAAAGCTAGTTTTGCAGATGCACAAGAAGTGGTGAAAATATTAAATAATTCGAATTTTGAGGCTTTTATTCAAAAAAATGACTCAAATGATAAATTAAAATATCGAGTCAGATATGGAAGTTTTTTATCTAGAGAGGACGCTTCTATGACTGCAAATGATATTAAAAATCAACTAGGATATGATTGCTGGGTAGATAAAATAGAATTATAAAAATTATTTTATTCCAAAGATTTATTTGTTTATATTGCCCATAGTTAAGGAAAGAAAATGTTACCTAAGAAAAGACAGTCAAAGACAAGATCGAAGAAGAGAAGAACTCACTATAAGTCTTCTTTAGTACATACCGTTACGTGTAAAAATACTGGAGAAGAACATCTACCGCATCATGCATACTATCATGACGGAATCCTGTACTACAAAGGAAAACCTGTCGATCAGAACTAATGGGCAGTTGTTTTATTTTTTCGGGGCAAGGTTCTCACCGTCCTGGAATGGGATTAAATCTTTATCAGCACTCTAAGATAGCTACAAATAAAATTGACTTATCAAACGACATTCTTGGCTATGATATCTCTAAGATCATGTTTGATAACAATGAAAGCGTTCTAAGAAAAACCAACCATGCCCAAGTGGCAATTTATATTTATTCTTGTATTCTTTTTGATATAATAAAAGAAAATGATTATCAACCTGAAGTTGTTGCTGGACACAGTCTTGGTGAGTTTTCTGCTTTATATGCAAATAATACTTATTCCTTCGAAACAGGGCTTAAAATTGTCAATATTCGTGCAAAAGCAATGCATGAATGTGAAAAGAATAATGAAGGTAAAATGAGTGCCGTAATCGGAATGGATAAGGAGAAAATAGCTGAGATTTGTATGGGCACAGACACTCAAATTGCTAATATAAACTCAAGTCAACAAATTGTTATATCAGGATCAGCAGATTCTATTCACTCTGTGTCAGAATCCCTAAAAAATCATGGAGCAAAACGTATTATTTCTCTCCCTGTTAGTGGTGCATTTCATTCAAAATTGATGTCAGATGCAAAACCTCAACTAAAAGAGGTTATATCTAATGCAGTATTTAATGAATCTAGCATACCCATTGTATCAAATTATGATGCGGTGCTAAAATCTGATCCAAATGAGATTAAAAAAGCATTAATTGAGCAAATTGATAGTCCTGTGCTATGGTTTGAGAGTATTCAAGAATTAAGTAAAATAAATAGTGATTTTATCGAGATAGGACCTAAAAAAGTTTTATCAGGAATCATCAAAAAAATAGATGAATCATTGCATATTTCTAGTTTTAATAGTTATAATGATGTAGAAAGATATTTATATGTTTAATTATTCAAATAAAACAGCATTAGTGACTGGGGCGTCTAGAGGTATTGGTAAAACAATTGCCATGATGCTTGCAAAAAATGGAGTGAAAGTTATTGGAGTAGCTACATCCAAGGAATCTCTTAAGTCTATTGAAGATATTGAGAATATTCTTCCCTTCTGTTGCGATATATCAGATGAAAATTCCATAGAAGAGTTATATCATTTTGCAAAGAAAAATGCTGATGCTATTGATATATTAGTCAATAATGCCGGAATCCATATGGATAATATTTTATTGAGAATGAAAAAAGATGAATGGCATAAAGTTCTAGATGTTAACTTAAATGGACCATTTTATTTAACAAAAATTCTATTAAAAGATATGATCAAGAATAAAAATGGTAGAATTATTAATATCTCTTCTATATCAGGAACAGATGGTAATAAAGGACAGAGTAATTACTCTGCATCTAAGGGAGGATTACTAGCATTTACAAAATCCCTTGCTAAAGAAGTAGGTCTAAGAAATATCACTGTTAATTGTATTGCTCCAGGAGTAATTGAAACAGATATGATATCAGATTTAACAGATACAGTAAAAAATGATTACTTAGATAGAATACCATTGAAAAAATTTGGAAAACCAGAAGATATTGGTAAAATGATTTTGTTTTTATCTTCGGATGAAGCCAGTTATATTACTGGACAAACATTTTATATAGATGGTGGGATATCGTTAAACTAGATAGGAGTAAATATTATGTCATCAAATGATAAAGTAAAGAATATTATTGTAGATAAATTAGGTGTTGATGAATCAAGAGTAGTTGCTGAAGCAAGTTTCCTTGATGATTTAGGTGCAGATTCATTAGATACCGTAGAATTGATTATGGAATTTGAAGAAGAATTTGATTTAGAAATTCCAGATGAAGATGCAGAAAAAATTACGACTGTTGGTGCTGCATTTGATTACGTTAACAATCACGCTGAATAATCTTGTCAAATAGAGTTGTCATTACTGGAGAAGGTAGTATTTCTCCTCTCGGATTATTATCCAAAGATCTTTGGAGTCATCTCGTTGATGGAAAATCAGGCATTAGACTTATTCAAAGTTTTGATACAGAAAATTTTAATGTTAAAATTGCTGGAGAAATCCCTGATTTTGACCCTCTAAATTTTTTTGAGCATAAAGAATCTAGAAAACTTGATCGCTATACTATGTTTGCTATGATAGCTGCAGATCAAGCAATTAAAAACTCCGGTCTTGACTCTTCAAATGTAGGAGTAATCTTAGGAACTGGTGTAGGTTGTATGAATACATTAGAAGAAGAACAAACTAAACTTACAAAAAAAGGTCAAAGAGGTGTTTCTCCTCATTTTATACCAAAGATGATTCCAAATATTGCAGGCGGTCAAATTGCTATTAAATATGGATTTCATGGACCAAATTTTTCTCTTTCTACTGCATGTTCTTCTGCTAGCGACGCTATAGGAATGGCTTACAGATTAATCCAATCGAATCAAATACATGCAATGATATGTGGGGGTGCTGAAGGAGGAGTAACTCCTCTAACCTTATCTGGATTTTCAAATATGAAAGCTTTATCAAAAAACAATGAAGATCCTGAAGGAGCATCAAGACCTTTTGATAAGAATAGAGATGGATTTATTATGTCTGAAGGATCAGCTATGCTTGTTTTAGAATCATTAGATAGTGCACAAAAAAGAGGTGCTAATATTTTAGCAGAAATTATAGGTTATGGAATTACAAATGATGCATATCATATTACTCAACCTCATAATGATAGTGTAGGCGCTATAAAAGCTATTGAATTAGCATTAGAAGATGGAAAAATTAATAAAGATGATGTAAGCTATATTAATGCACATGGCACTTCTACACATTACAATGATATGCTAGAGACTCAGGCCATCAAAAAAGTTTTTGGAGATAACGCACATAACTTATTGGTTAGTTCTACCAAGTCAATGACAGGCCATATGTTAGGTGCTACAGGTGCAATTGAAGTAATTGCCTGCATGTATGCCATGAGGAATGGAATTATCCCTCCTACTATCAACTATGAAACTCCTGATCCTGACTGTGATTTAAATTATGTTCCAAATAAAAGCATAAAATCAAATGTAAATATTGCTTTGAGTAATTCCTTCGGATTTGGTGGGCATAATTCAGTTCTAGCTTTGAAAAAATTCTAAGCTAACTCTTTTTTAAGAGTATCGATTGATTTTACTGCATCAATATCAACATCATTTAAATGTCCGCACCAATAACTCAACCAATCAAGATAATTAATTAAGTAGAACAGACCACTTAAATCATTTTTAATATCAGATGGAATCTCGATATGATGACTCGAAGAAATCTTATTTTTTAAGATATCTTTTGTAATATCCATTCGTTTAATATTTGCAGGCCAACTAATATCAATCCATATTAAAGAAAAAAGATTTTTATGAATCATTTTACTTTCCCATCCTACAATATCATTATGATTCATCTCAGGTAAGGTGACATTATAAGATAGCATTTTGCTATTTTCATTCAACTGAGACTTTAAACGATAACCAATAGAATATAAATCTTCTTCAGTAATAATGACTGGGAAAGTCGAATGGATTTTTTGAGCTATAGCATACACTTCACTATCCTCTAGAGAAAATTTATCAGAATACTCTTGAAGTAAATCAATATTAATGATATCAAGTAATTCATCTTCATCTAATAATTTTATTAATACTGTTAGAGTGTATCCAAGGATAGATCTTGGAGGATAGCCTTTCGGCAATAAACAATGATCATGTTTGTCATTTTTTAATAATTTTAAGAGCTCGCCTCCTGATGTTATACCGAAAATATTCTTTGTTAAGCTTGATGCATGTTTGTAATAAGATAGAGTTTCTTCTGTATTTCCAGAATAAGAAGATATAATTAATAAGGTACCCTCATCAATAATAGCATTTGGGAAATAATTTCTTTCCACTATAATTTCCAAATGAGGAGAAATATCTTTCATAATTAATCCAGCAATAGCAGAACCTCCCATACCTGCAATTACGACCCTATGAATTTTATCTAAATTAATAGATAAATCCTGAGTGTCATTTATAGCTTGAGATATTTGAGATGGAAAACTTTGAATCTCCTTGTGCATTTTAATTCTTTCTCTTTCTAATAATATTTAATAAATCATTCATATCATTATGAATTGTATCAGGTAACAATTTAATTATAGCTTTACACTTTTTCTCAAGATTTAATAATAGTTCATTTGATTTATCAACAATGCCAGAGCTAATATAATACTCTTTAAGCATTGCTTTTTTTTCTTCTAGCGAAAAATCTTCGATCTTGGATTGAAGACTATTCCATTTTTCCTTATCATGATCTAATGCCATACTAGATAAAATTGTCTTCTTCTTTCGTTCAATGTCAGAGCTTGTCCCTTTACCCATATTCTCTGAAGAGGTTGACATTTCTAATATATCATCTTGTATTTGAAAGATGGTACCAAGATTTCTTCCTAATTTTTTGAGTTCAGATTTAAATTCTAGATAATCATCACTAATTAAAGAAGATACTTCAAAACAAAATTCAAATAAAGAACCTGTTTTTTTTGCACTCATCAATAGGTACTCATCGACAGAAGCATCTCTTGATTCAAATTCCATATCATATGCCTGACCTTCGCATATTTCTAGTATAACTTCATTATATCTTATAAGAATATCTAAAGTATTCTTTTTTATTTTTCCAATAAAAATTGGTCCAAGAGCTCCTAAACCATCTCCTGCTAATATCGCATGAGCATTGTCCCATTTTTTGTGGATAGTTGCAACATTATGCCTTAGTTCGTCTTCATCCATAATATCATCATGCACTAATGTAAAATTATGTAATAATTCTACTCCCATAGCAGCGTTCATTGTATCATCGGAATCATTATTAAATAAATCGCCTAAAAACTGAACAATAAAAGGTCTCAATCTTTTTCCTTCAGATTTTATTATATGTTTAATGGGATCATAAAGATATAAAGGCTCTCCTAGCTCTTGTAGCTTATTTAGCTCTTCTGAAAAAAGTTGTCTATAGTCTTTGAGATTTTTATTTATCACTTAATTCTTCTAATATTTTTTGAGTGTCCTTGTAACCATCTTCAGCAGAAGGTTCTCCAGCCTGATAAACGGAACAATTTTCTGTATCATGCATTATCTTTGCTAGCGGGTAGTCATTTCCACCTTCCATAGTTCTATCGCCTATGAAAATATACTCTTCATCAGCATAAAATTTCTTAACTTCATTTAACACTTGTGATTTATTCATACCCTTAGGTGTGATATCAATAGATATCTGGCCACCTATCACTGCATCAATATTGGGCCATCTATTGATAATCTCATTAGCAATATTTGCTCTTTCTTGAGTCTTTACATCATATTCAAAATAATCTAGCCTATCTTCTAAAGAACAATCTCTACCAATAACACTGAAATTTAACATTGAACCTCTATCTTCAATATGATTCCCAGCTCTGAGCGGATATTTACTATTCTCTAATTGCTCTTTTAAGAAAGATAATAAATCATCTGAAGGTTTAAATTCATGATTATATGAGAGTTCTCCATTTAACCATAACTGATTACCTCCGCATGTAAATACTCCTTCCGATAAATCTAGAATATATTGAGGAACTTGTTCTTTAATTTTTTCAAGATT
>JAYZIW010000023.1:0-9728 GCA_036165075.1 Fidelibacterota bacterium
TGGTGGTTATTTATATAGAGGAGATCAAATTAAAAGCTTATATGGGTTATATATTTTCTCAGACTTTTGTACGGGAAAAATTTGGGCGTTAGATCCATTAAAAAATATAATTCAAGAAATTACAGAACCTCTTCTTGGATCTGAAAAACATATGATATCATCATTTAGTCAAGATATTAATAATGAAATTTATATAGTTGAATTCTCTGGTAAAATATATAAAATTGAGCCTCATTATGAATGAAATAGCCGTTAATATTAAAAACCTACATAAAAAATATGATGAATCTGTTTATGCTGTACAGGGTATTGATTTATCAATTAAGAAGGGTGAATTTTATGGCTTGCTCGGACCAAATGGTGCAGGAAAATCTACTACAATTAATGCAATTACAAGCCTCGTAAAACCAACAGAAGGAAATATCAAAGTTTTTGATAAAGACATAGTATCTGAATTTCGGTATGCAAGATTTCAAATTGGAATTGCTCCACAAGAAATTAGCAATGATTGGTTTTTCCCCGTAGAACAACTACTATATTTTCAAGCAGGTTTTTATGGTATCAAAAGAAAAGATGCTGAAGAACGTATTAACTTTATACTGCATAAAGTTGGCTTATATAATCATAAAGATAAAAAAATGCGTCAATTATCAGGGGGAATGAAACGACGTTTGCAAATTGCAAGAGCCTTGGTGCATGATCCTAAAATTTTAATTCTTGATGAACCTACAGCAGGAGTTGATGTAGCATTAAGACATGATCTTTGGGATTTTTTACAAGAATTACATAAAGAAGGAAAAACAATTTTATTAACTACTCACTATATTGATGAAGCAGAATTATTATGTGAAAGAGTTGGTATTATCAATAGCGGCAAACTTGTTGCTGAAGATACTGTCTCTAATCTTAAAGCCTCCACTAACAAATCAAAACTAGAGGATGTGTTTTTAGCATTAACAGGGAGAAAGTTAGATGATTAAAAATTGGGTTGGATTTTATACACTTTCTTCAAGAGAGGTTTTGCGATTTTTTACTGTTTGGAAACAAACAATTATACCTGGGATTATAACAACACTCTTATATATTTTTGTATTTGGCGTAGCACTCGAAAGCCGTATAGATCCTATTGCTCCTGGAGTGTCTTATAAAATGTATATTCTACCTGGATTATTGATGATGAATGTTATAACTAACTCTGTAGCTAATACGGCATCATCAATGTTGCAAATGAAACTACTACAAACACTTCCTGAATTGCTTATTACCCCGCTTTCAAGTTTAGAATTATCAATCTCATTTATTATCGGTGGGGCTGTTCGTGGTTTTGTTAATGGGTTTCTTATTTTATTAATTTGTTTGATGGCAGGAATGAGTGTTCAAGACCCAATTTCAACTTTATTTATAATCTTGATTGTATCCTGGTCTTTTTCTAGCCTTGGTCTTTTTATTGGACAGATGTCTGATTCATGGGACCAATTGTCATTAATCCAAAACTTTGTTCTTACTCCTTTAAGTTTTTTAGGAGGAATTTTTTACTCTGTTAATGATTTGCCAACTTGGGGGATGGCAATTAGCAAAGTTAATCCTGTCTTTTATACCATCAATGCTTTACGATACTCAACCCTAGGAATCTCTGATGCCCCATTTATTGATTCAATGGCATTTATTATTACGTTTTGTGTTCTATTAACTATTCTTGCTGTGAAGACAATGGAGAGTGGAAAAAAAATAAGGTTTTAATTTTCAATTATATGATATAAAATCAGGCATGCAAAAACAACAAAAGGCTATCCTATATTTAGAGGATGGCCTTTTTTTTAAAGGAAAAAGTCTTGGTGCATTAGGGGAGACTTCTGGTGAGGTATGTTTCAATACTGGAATGACAGGATACCAAGAAATTTTAACAGACCCTTCTTACGCAAAACAAATGATTGTTATGTGTAGTCCACATATTGGTAACTATGGGACTAATGAATACGATGGAGAATCTTCCAAAGTATATGCTTCAGGATTTATTGTCAAAAATGACGCACTATCTCCTTCTAATTGGAGGTCTAGCAATTCATTAGATTCATTTCTAAAGTCCAATAAAGTTATTGGTATACAAGACATTGATACCAGAGCTCTTACTGTACATATTAGAGACAATGGAGCAATGAGAGGAATTATTTCTACAAAAGATTTTGATATCAATAGCTTAAAAAATAAAATAAAAAAAGTACCTTCAATGGAAGGTTTAGATTTAGCAAAAGAAGTTTCTAGAAAGAAAAAAACTATTTTATCTAATAAAAAAAATCCAAAATATAAAATTGCTGCCATTGATTATGGAATGAAAAGCAATATCTATGATATCTTATTGGAAAATCATGCTGAAGTTTCTATTTTCCCAGCTTCTGTCAAGGCTAAAGAAATCTTAGAGTATAATCCTGATGGCATTTTTCTATCAAATGGGCCAGGAGATCCTTCTGCTGTTTCATATGGTATTGATACAGTCAAAGAATTGCTAGGCATTAAACCAATTTTTGGTATTTGTCTTGGGCACCAAATTTTAGCATTAGCATTAGAAGCTAGAACTTTTAAAATGAAGTTTGGTCATAGAGGTATTAATCAGCCGGTAAAAAATTTAACAACTAATAAGATTGAAATTACATCACAAAACCATGGATTTGCAGTAGATGGCGATTCATTACAGCCTAATATTACAGTAACACATACTCATTTAAACGATGATACCATTGCAGGGATTGCTTGCGAAGATATGCAAGCTTATTCTGTCCAATATCACCCAGAGGCTAGTCCAGGGCCCCATGATTCAAGATATGTTTTTGATAAATTTTTTAAAATGATGGATTCAAATGCCTAAAAGAAAAGATATCAAAACAATTTTAGTAATTGGTGCAGGCCCCATTGTTATTGGTCAAGGTTGTGAATTTGATTATTCAGGCACACAAGCGATTAAAGCATTAAAAGAGGAAGGATATAAAGTTGTATTAATTAACTCTAATCCTGCTACGATTATGACAGATCCTAAATTTTCAGATAAAACCTATATTGAGCCTATTACATCGGGGCATGTTGAAGCAATTATTAAAAAAGAAAAACCTGATGCTATTCTACCAACGGTAGGAGGGCAAACTGCACTAAATGTTGCAATGGATCTGGATGAAAAGGGTGTTTTAAAAAAATATAATGTAGAGCTAATTGGAGCAAATAGAAAAGCTATTGAAACTGCTGAAAGTAGAGAAAAATTTAAAGAAGCTATGTTAGATATCGGCTTAGATTTGCCATATGGCTATACAATTAAATCGCTAGACGAAGGTAAAGATTTATTAAAGAAAATTAGTTTGCCTGCAATTATTAGACCTTCTTTTACATTGGGAGGTTCTGGAGGATCTGTAGCATACAATGAACAAGAATTTGAAGAATCTGTACGAAAAGGATTAAAAGAGAGCCCTACAGAGCAAGTCTTAGTCGAAGAATACCTCATGGGTTGGAAAGAATATGAATTAGAATTAATACGTGATCCGAATGACAATGTTGTTATTATTTGTTCTATCGAAAACATTGACCCAATGGGAATTCATACAGGCGACTCAATTACTGTTGCCCCTGCAATGACTCTAACTGATAAAGAATTTCAAAACATGAGAAATGCGGCAATTCAATGTATAAGAAAAATTGGAGTTGATACGGGGGGATCTAATGTACAATTTGCTGTGAATCCGAAAGATGGACGAATGGTAATTATTGAAATGAATCCAAGAGTCAGTCGATCCTCTGCCCTGGCATCAAAGGCTACAGGATTCCCTATTGCAAAAATAGCAGCCAAATTAGCAGTTGGGTATTCATTAGATGAATTAAAAAATGATATCACAAATAAAACTTTAGCAGCATTTGAACCAACTATTGATTATATCGTCACTAAATTGCCACGATTTGATTTTGAAAAATTTTCTTCTTCTTCAGGTAAGTTAGGTGTTCAGATGCAGTCTGTTGGCGAAGCAATGTCTATCGGTCGAACATTTAGAGAGTCATTTCAGAAAGCATTTCGATCATTAGAATTAAACTTGCCAGGTCTATCTGCAAAAGATCCAAGAAATGAAGATCCAGATATTAAACGTTATCGTTCATTAGATATTTCATCATTAAATGATGGGAGTGCTTTTAGAATGTTAAAAGTAAAAGAAGCAATTAAGCAAGAATTCACTATTGAAGAGATTCATAAAAATACAGGAATTGATCCATGGTTCTTGCATGAGATTGCAGAGCTTGTTTATTTAGAAAAAGAATATAATTCGATTAAAGATTTAGAATTATTAAAGAAAAATGGTTTTTCAGATATACAAATTGGAGCATTAACAAATAAGAAACCTTCAGAAATTAGAAAATTAAGAATTAAGAAAAATATTAAACCCGTTTATAAAGTTGTAGATACATGTGCTGGTGAATTTGTAGCAGAAACTCCTTATTGCTACTCCACTTATGAAGAAACTTATGATATTAAACCTCTTAAAGGAAAAAAAGTTATCATTTTAGGTGGAGGTCCAAATCGTATTGGTCAAGGAATTGAATTCGACTATTGTTGCGTACAAGCCGTGTATGGTTTGCGAGAAGCTGGCTATAAATCAATAATGGTGAATTGTAACCCAGAAACAGTTTCTACTGACTTTGATTTAGCTGACAGGCTCTATTTTGAACCAATTACATTTGAAGATGTAATGAATATTATTGATTTTGAAAAGCCGGATGGTGTTTTAGTACAATTTGGTGGACAAACACCTTTAAAAATTGCTAATCAACTTGAAGAAGCTGGCATAAAGATTTTTGGCACATCTTCTGATAGTATCAATTTAGCAGAGGATAGAGAAGAATTTACTGATCTAGTCAATCGACTAAAAGTAACAGTTCCAAAGTATTGTATTGCAAAAAATTATGATGAAATTGTAGCATATTCTGAAAAAGCACAATTCCCTGTTTTGGTTCGACCAAGTTATGTATTGGGTGGCCGAGCAATGCAAATTGTTTATTCAAAGAAGCAGCTTGTGGATTATGTATTTAGGTCTGCAGAAGCAACTAGCGATCACCCAATTTTAATTGATCAATTTATTGAAAATGCGTTTGAATTTGATGTAGATGCTCTCTGTGATGGTAAGGATGTGTTTATTGCAGGTATTATGCAACACATTGAAGAAGCAGGAATCCATTCTGGAGACTCATCTTGCGTATTACCTGCACATAAAATTACTAACAAAGTGAAAAAAGAAATTATAGAGGTTACAACAAAATTAGCTAAAGCATTGAATGTAGTAGGATTGATTAATTTACAGTTTGCTGTTAAAGATGAAATAGTCTATGTACTAGAAGTAAATCCTCGATCTAGTAGGACAGTGCCCTTTGTAAGCAAATATAGTAATATTTCATTAGCAAATATTGCAGCTCAACTATCTGTAGGGAAAAAACTAAAGGACTTTAAGTTAAAAAATATAAAACACAAACACGTTGCAGTAAAAAAAGCGGTACTTCCATTTAAAAAATTTAAAAATGAAAAAGTTTTCTTAGGGCCAGAAATGAAATCTACAGGCGAAGTGATGGGAATTAATGACAACGTAGGTGTGGCATTTTTAAAAGCAATGGAATCTGATGGATATACTGTTCCTAAAAAAGGCACAGCATTTATTTCTATAAATAAGGCTGATAGAAGAGAAGCGTTATATGCTGCTAGAGATTTAGTTGATATTGGATTTGATATTATTGCCACCGAAGGAACTGCGCAATATTTATCGAAACATGGCATTTCTTGTAAAGAAATTTTTAAAGTCGGTGAAGGTAGACCTAATGTTGTTGACGAGATATTAAATGATAATGTTCAATTTGTAATTAACACTCCTACAGGCGCTAAAGCACGATATGATGAAGAATCTATTGGCAGAACATCTGTTATGAAAAATATTTTAACTATTACAACTATGCCAGGAGCAAGAGCTGCTATAGAAGCAATATCACTTAGTGGGGAAGTAAGAGTCAAAGCATTACAAGAGTATTTTAAATAATTATTTAAAATCTTCTATATCTGGACATACACAGAAAAAATTTCGATCTCCGTATGCATTATCAATTCTTGATACATGTGGCCAAAATTTATTTTCTTTAATTGATTCTTGTGGGAATACAGCTTTTTCTTTGCTATATGGACGATCCCAGTCCTCGCAAATATCTTGAATAGTGTGAGGAGCATTTACAAGCACATTGTTATCTTGCGGCATTTTTCCATCAGCAATCTCATCAATTTCTTTTTTAATTTGAATCATTGCATTGCAGAACCTATCTAGTTCATTTTTAGATTCGCTCTCAGTGGGTTCAATCATTAATGTTCCTGGAATTGGCCAAGACATTGTTGGTGCATGATACCCATAATCCATGAGACGTTTTGCAATGTCTTCATTGGTAATACCTGCAATATTTTTGAATTCTCTACAATCAACAATAAATTCATGTGCATTTAATCCGGTTTCGCCCCGATATAAGATTTGATAATCTTTTTCTAATTTTTTAGCCATATAATTTGCATTTAAAATTGCTACTTGGGATGCTTTCAATAAACCTTTTCCAGCCATCAATTTCATGTAGATATATGAAATTAATAATATGTTTGCGCTGCCATAAGGAGAAGAAGATACAGAATAAGAATAGTCTTCATCTGTAATATGATGTTTAGGTAAATAGGGTTTTAATTTGTCATTGACGCATATAGGGCCCATTCCTGGTCCACCACCACCATGCGGGATACAGAATGTTTTATGTAAATTAATATGCATGACATCAGCACCAAAGTGACCTGGTTTGCATACCCCTACCATAGCGTTTAAATTTGCGCCATCCATATATACCAATCCGCCATTATTGTGAATTAAATCACAAATCTCATCTATATTATGTTCAAAAACTCCATGAGTAGAAGGATAAGTAACCATAAGAGAAGAGAGTTTATCACCCGCACCTGTTACCTTATTTTTTAAATCATCAAAATCAATATTGCCTTTATCGTCACATTTTACAATTACCACTTTTAAGCCAGCCATAATTGCACTTGCTGGGTTGGTTCCATGCGCAGATTCTGGAATAATACATACGTTTCTATCATCATCATTTTTTTTATGATATTCTTGGATGGTTAGCAAGCCAGCATATTCACCTTGCGCTCCAGAGTTTGGTTGGAATGATACTGCATTAAAACCAGTAACTTTATTAAGCATCATTTCGAATTCATCAATAATTGTTTTGTAGCCTTCTGTTTGGTTAAATGGTGCAAATGGATGTATCGTATTAAACTCAGGCCAACCTATAGGAATCATTTCTACTGTTGCATTTAATTTCATAGTACAAGATCCTAATGGAATCATACTATGATTCAGAGAAAGATCTCTTTTTTCTAGTTTATGAACATATCGCAACATTTCTGTTTCTGAATGAATGCTATTAAAAATAGAGTGGTGTAAAGTTAAACCTTCTCTTGTTAGGGTAGATCCAGGATTGGTAGCTTTAGAATTATTTTTTGCTTTAAAAAGAGTAGCAATTTCTTCTATCTCATTAGCACAAGTTTTCTCATCTAATGAGATGCCAATTAAATCTTGGCAATGATACATAAAATTATACCCTTTACTTAAAGCTCTTTTTTCCAAAGTTTTTTTATCAATCCCATTTAATTTAATTGACAAGGTGTCAAAGTATGATTCATTATTTAATACAATCTCATGACCGTTTTCACTTAATTTTTTTGCAAGATTTTTGGTATGATCATGAATAGTATTAGCAATATCTTTTAATTTTTTTGGACCATGAAAAATTGCATACATACTCGACATAATTGCTAATAGTACTTGAGCCGTACATATATTTGAGGTAGCCTTTTCTCTTCTGATATGCTGTTCTCTTGTTTGTAGTGTTAGTCTATATGCTTGATTATCTCTCCTGTCTCTTGAGACCCCTACAATTCTTCCAGGGATGTCCCTTTTAAATTCTTCTGCGGTAGCCATAAAAGCTGCATGTGGTCCACCGTACCCTAAAGGCACTCCAAATCTTTGGCTATTCCCAACTGCAACATCTGCACGATATGCACCAGGCGATTTAAATAACTGTAGACACATTAAATCAGTTGCAAAAATTATCTTACAGTCAGATTTATGAGCTTTATCGGAGATACTTTGATATACTTCAGGGTTTGCAATTCTACCAAAACGATCAGGATATTGTACAATACAACCAAAAGCATCTTCATAATTAAAATTTTCATGTGACGTGATTTGAATTTCAATATTAAGAGGTTTTGCTCTGGAAACAATAACATCGATAGTTTGTTGAAAACAGTTTTCATCAATAAGAAATTTATTAGAATCTGATCTATTTTTTCTATAGAACATCAACATTGCTTCACTTGCTGCAGTCCCTTCATCTAGCAAAGAAGCATTAGCAATTGGTAATTCACAGATTTCTGATATCATTGTTTGATAGTTTAGTAGTGCCTCTAATCTTCCTTGAGAAATTTCAGGTTGGTAAGGTGTATATTGTGTATACCATCCTGGATTTTCTAAAATATTTCTTAAAACTACATTAGGCGTAATCGTATCATAATAACCCTGACCAATTAAAGAACGAAAAACTTGATTTTGTGATCCAATTTTTTTGATATAGTTTAAAATGTCATTTTCAGAAAAATGTTCATTTCCAATAGAGTTATCATCAATATCCAAAATCTTATTTGGTACAATTTTTTCAAGAAGCTCATCAAGGCTGTTGCATTTGAGAGAAGAAAGCATTTCTTTTATCTCTGAAGAATTAGGGCCGATATGTTTGTTATGAAACTCAGACATTAGAATTTTATTTTATTTATTGAACTTAGTACCGACGGAAGGACTCGAACCTACAACCAAGGGCTTAAAAGGCCCCTGCTCTACCATTGAGCTACGTCGGCAAAACTAGAGATTAATTTAAGGTAATGAATTCAGATTTGGTAATGGAAAAAAAGAAATTTTTTTAATTTTTTTTCAATTTTGCAATTAAAGTATTGACCAATTATATAAAACTCTATTATCTTACCATAGTCTTTAATTAGATATTGTACGCAAATACAAGCAATCGGAAAGGCTCTGAGGTTGGCGCTGACGGAGCCTTTTTTGTTTATAAAAAGTATTGTATCTTCAAACATATTTGACAATTGGGGGCGACCGGTTTCGACATTTTAGAAAGAAATTTTAAGTTGCATGTAGAGCTTAGTAACTCTTAAAACTTCTAAACCGTATTAAGTGCCGATTATGGCCAAATGGCTGTAGCTTAATTGCTATAACCCATCATCAGTAGGCGTTGCTCATCGCTATCTGAATGATGTCATAAAAATGAGATAGCTTATTTTTTTGCTTCAACTAAATAAGTGAACCCTTAGAAGATAGTCTTATATTCGTCTGTTCTTGAACCTTTATAAGGCGAAACTTGATCAAGTAACTAAACATGTAGATATTTACCTTTTCTCTATTATGGACGGGAGTTCGAATCTCCCCGCCTCCACAGAGAATTTATTTCATAATACGATCTGGAAAATCTGTAATAATACCATCAATACCTAATTGCATTGCTTTACGTATGTGTTGTGGTTCATTAATTGTCCAGCTATATACTAATAATCCTAAAGAATGAATCTTATCAACTATTTCTTGGTTTAGTACAGATAATCTAGG
>JAYZIW010000024.1:0-27274 GCA_036165075.1 Fidelibacterota bacterium
AATTCACCTTTCCTTATTGATAAATCAATTCCTTGCACAGCATAAACAGTTTGATCATATTTTTTATGCAGATTATTAATATAAATTGCTATTTCATTCATTTTTTGATTCAATTTTATATATTTTACCAGAGAATTCAATTATATAAAGCTCATTGTTGATATCTTGACTAAATGATGATATCATATGTTTTTCAGATCCAAGGAGAGGTTCTGTAATTTCTTGAACTATATTTTTTAATGGATCTAACGCCCAAATTTTCCCAGTACAAAAGTCTGAAAAAATATATAACCCATATAAGCTTTTAATTTGATCTCCTCTATATAAATAACCACCAGTAACAGAGCATCCAGAAACATTTTTTTCTTTAATTCCCATTAAACTGAATGGGTAGTTTGCATCACTGGGGTATTCAAATATTGGATTGATAAAACCCTCTTTATCACATCCTGGTTCAGAATAACAATGATTTCCCTCCATTATATTCCATCCAAAGTTTCCTCCATTTTCTCCAAACTCTAAATAATTGATTTCTTCCCAGAGATATTGCCCAACATCTCCCATATAAATATCACCATTGTTGTTGTCGAAAGAAAACCGCCATACATTACGTAAACCATGAGCCCATATTTCACTTTTTATATCTGAATCATTATTTTTTTTATGCAAAACCAAAGGATTGTCATTAGGAATTAAATAACTTCCATCGTCTTGCGGATCAATGCGTAAAATAGAGCCAAAAAAATTATGTAAATTTTGTGCATTACCATATGGATCACCTGAAGCACCCCCATCTCCAAATGATATATATAAATAATTGTCTATTGGATTAAAATCTAGATGACCCCCATTGTGATTATTAAATGGTTGTTCAAAATAGATTAGTTTTTTTTCTGAACCTATATCTACTTCATCCTTATTTTCTGATAAGCGAAATCGTGACACTACAGAATAATTTTCAGTATCAATATATGAAACATAAAAAAATCCATTAGATTGAAAATTTGGATCAAATACCATACCTAATAATCCACGTTCATCTGGAGTAATACTCACACTAATCTTTTTACTTAAATCAAGAAATAATGATTTATTTTGCAAATTGTTAATTAGATAAATTTTTCCAGTCTGCTCAACAGCATACATTTGGTTTGTTACAGGTTCAAAAACAGCAAAAACGGGACGATTAAGATTTTCAGCTATTATGACTGATTTTATATTATTGATTTCTTGTGTAAAAAGTATAGAAATAGAGAACAGAAAATAATATTTAAGAATTTTTTTCATCTAATAAGGAGCTTAATTTATTTTCATTAATAATCTTTATATTTAGCGCTTGAGCTTTATCGGCTTTGGAGCCTGCATTTTCTCCCATAACTAAAAAATTTGTTTTCGATGAAATAGCACTTGCTACTTTAGCGCCTTTTCTTTCTAACAGCTCCTTTATCTGATTGCGTTTATAATTCTTAAAACTACCAGTAATCACAAATGTAACATCTTTTAATTCTTTAGAATTTCTAAAAACGGTTTTCTTAATTTTTACTCCACTATTTAGACAATTTTTTATAGTCTCTTTATTAGAAGAGCTACTAAAAAACTCTATAATTGATTGTGCAACAATTAAACCTACCCCATCAATTGCTTCAAGCTCTTCTAAGGAAGAAGTGGAAAGCTTTTTAACAGAAGACTCGCAATGTATATCTAATATTTTTGAAATATGTTGCCCAACATTGGGTATACCCAACGCAAATACAAACCTAGGAAAGGTGGTGTCTTTGGATTCGTTAATAGCATTAATGAGATTGTTCGCAGACTTTTCCTGAAATCGATCTAAAACAACTAAATCAGAATATGACAGATTAAATAGGTCGTCTATTTTTTGAATAAGATTGTTATGCATTAATTGTTCAACAATCTGGACTCCCAGACCATCAATATTCATAGCATTTTTTGAACAAAAATGCTCTATTGATCCTTGTAGCTTTGCGTTACAAGCTAAATTTTCACACCTATATGCAGCTTCGCCTTCTATGCGACTAATTGTTGATTGACATGAAGGACAATTATGGCTTGCTATATTAAATTTGACGGTATTTTTAGGTCGTTTTTTTAATATAATTTTTGAAATTTTTGGTATAACATCGCCCGATCGTTGTACAATCGCATAATCATTAATTCTAATATCTTTTTTATCAATTTCATCCTGATTATGTAATGTGGCACTGCTAATCATTGCTCCTGAGATTTCTACTTCTTTAATTTTTGCTACAGGAGTAATTACTCCGGTACGACCTACTTGAAGAACAATATCTAATATTTGTGTTTCTGCAGCTTTAGATTTGAATTTTGCAGCAATTGCCCATCGTGGAGATCTGGCCCTTTCTCCTAAAGTAGATCTTAATGAATAGCTATCAACCTTTATGACAGACCCATCAATCTCATAGGGAATATGCTCTCTTTCACTTTCTAATGTTTTATGATATTTAATCATATCGTCAATGCTATTAATTTGTTTTGCTAAAGGATTAACAGGTAGTCCTATAGATTTTAAATATGATAACATAGCCCAATGACTATCCAGATTTATGTTATTGCTATCTCCGATTTCATAACAGAATATTGATAATTTTCTCTTTGAGGTAATATGAGGGTCTAGTTGTCTTACGCTACCTGCGGCAGCATTTCTAGCATTGGCGAACAATTTCTCATCAGATTTAGATCTTGCTTCATTTAATGCAATAAAATCAGATTTTAACATAAAAATTTCACCTCTAATTTCAATAAAGTCGGGGTGGTCTTTTTTATCGCCTCGCAATATCATAGGTACGGCATTAATTGTTTTGATATTGTGAGTTATATCTTCGCCCGTATAACCATCTCCTCTAGTAAGAGCACGTATTAATTTCCCCTTTTCATAAATTAATGAAACTCCCAATCCATCAATCTTTGGTTCTGCGACATAAGCTGTATTATCTTGATCTAGCCACTTATTAATTCTTTGGTTAAAATCTTTAATTTCTTGCTCATTAATCGCATTAGATAATGACAGCATTGGTGTTTCATGATTATAATTTTGGAAACCACTTTCTATTGGATGACCCACTCTTTGCGTAGGAGAAGAAGAATCTATAAATTGGGGATACTCTTTCTCTAGCGATTCTAACTCTCTAAATAGCTTATCATATTCCGCATCGCTTAAATGTGGTGCATCTAATACATAATATGCATAATTATGCTCATTAATCTTGTCTGCAAGATGATTTATTTTTTCTTTGGCTTTTGATTCCATAATATTCCTAAAAATCCACCTATTAATAACACAAATAATAGCTGAATCCTAAATTTATTCATTCTAATTGAATTAGCATACATTTTGAATTCATCTGTTGCAATATCATCAAAATCTAGTGACCATGTTAAAATTCCATCTGAAAGTGATCTTGCATTATTCTTTTGAATTAAACCGGGTAATTCAATGTTAAATTGAAAATAATCATTCATTAATGCTGTATTTTTTGTGAAATCCTCCTCATATGTATCTATAAATACTGTGATTTCTTTGAAAAATTTAGTTGGTAATGTATTTGCAATAGGTTCCAAGGCATCTTTTAAGATAAGCGAAGAATCTTTGTTAAATTTTTCTAATAATTTTCTTTCTTTTGCATAATCAAAATATGTATCGATTTGATTATTAATTTTTTCTGAAAAAATAGTGTTTAAATCAACAGTCTTTTCATATTCTTTTAAGCTATTTTTAATAATATACTCTTTAGCAGGCACTATCCAAGATAATGAATCTGCATTTATATCTAAAAATTGTACAATTGATGGGTATTTCTCATCAATATCTAGACTATTAATTGTTGATTTAAAACTATATTGCTCCCAAAAAAAATATTCGTTTTTTTCAATATCAATTTTATATATGAGGCTTCCATTGTTAGTAAAACTTATGCTTCCACTAATTAATTCTTTACTAATCGTTTCTTTCTCCCAATTTAAACTATCTGGTCTTATTGAATTATTTTTTTCATTTAAAAAAGACATTGTACTAGACCATTGTATTAAGTTGCTACTTTGAGGATGTAAAAAATCACTATTATTCAAATCAGTTTTATCGCCAATAGAATTATACTTAATAGAATATTCTCCGCTAGGGAAAACAGATATATGTATCAAGTTTTCAACACACGCCGTTAGTAGCATGCACGCTATTACTAAGAATGCTTTTTTCATTGTTTATGAAATTACTGTGAAATCTTTAGATGTTTTGTTAAGCACAATACAGCTATCATCTGTAACAACAATATCATCTTCAATACGTACACCGCCTATATCTTCAATATATATACCTGGCTCTACTGTCATTACATAATTAGACTTTAAAAAGTCTGTACTCACCTTACTAAAGCGAGGGTCTTCGTGTATTTCAAGGCCTAAAGAATGCCCTAGCCCATGATCAAAATATTTACTATATCCCGCATTGCTAATATGGTCTCTTGCTAGCGAATCAATTTCTTTACAAGAAACCCCTGTTTTAATTCCTTCAATACTTTTTAATTGAGCCTGTAATACGATATCATAAATCTCTTTTTGCTTTTCTGAATAGCCTTTCGTTGCTACTGTTCGAGTCATATCTGCGTGATATCCAGCATATTTCGCACCCGAATCAATCACCACCAATTCTCCTGCTGCAATTTTCTTATCAGTTGGTCTTTGGTGGGGCATAGCTGAATGAGGTCCACTACCAACAATAGGTGAAAATGCATCTGCATCAGAATCTCCATATTTGCGATAAAGAAAGGAAAGTTGATTACCAATTTCCTGCTCTTCAACCCCAATTTTTATCATTGGAAACACTTCAGCAAATGCTCTATCTGTAATTTCTACAGCTGTTTTAATTGCTTCAATTTCTTTTTCATCTTTTTCCATAGCTAAAGCTTCTATACACCCAACAATATTTTCCCACTTTACATGAGATAATACTTTTCTAATGTTTGAAAATACTTGATGAGAAACGTTGTTTCCATCAAATCCAATTGTTAGTCCATTAGATAAAAAATTCTTCTTATTGATTACTTCTAAGTGTGGAATGCTATCAATAGTAATATTGGCACCTCTTACTTCGTTTTTAGACTGTACAACATATCGACCATCAGTAATAAACTCACATATATCGGGACCTACCAACAAAGATCCACTGGATCCAGTAAACCCACAAAGATATCTTATATGAACCATATTAGTTACCAACATGCCGTCTAAACTTTTTTCTGCTAATACCGTGCGCAACTTATCTTGTCTTCTTGTAAAATATTCTTTGCTCATTTTTAATCCTTCTTTTATTTAAGCGTATTTAATAATTGTTCTGCTTCTGAAATCTGTTTTTTTGTTTTTGAATACTTAATAATATTTCTCAAGCTTTTCTTTGCTTGTATTTTTTTGCCTTGCTGTATCATCAATTTGATATATGAAATAGTAACCATGTTATCAGGTTTTGTGTTATTTCTCTTTTTAGGTTTTGTAGGCTTATAATTGATAGAAAGCTCTGGATTTAGTCTTTTCAGTTCGTTGACTACAACCTTTAAAAGAGAGGAATCTGACTTATTAAGTATTTCGAATAAAAGGAGGTAAGCAGCATAGTGATTTTTATCATGATCAACAACTGCAACAAGGTGTTTTTTTGCTTCTGTAAATTTTTTGCTATTAAAGGCTTTTTCACCTTTAAGATAAGTAGTATGAATATTAGAAATCATCTTCTATGTTCTTTAACCCACTCTTCAATATACTCTAAAGAAACTTTCACCGGAGTCCCAGGCCCGAATAGTTTTCCTACTCCTATTTTTGCTAGCTCCTTGCTATCTTCTTCTGGGATAATTCCTCCGCCCGTTACTAAAACATTTTTTAATTTAGCATTTTTGATTAATTCCATCAATTTTGTAAAAATAGTCATATGTGCCCCTGATAAAATAGATAAAGCAATAACATCTGCACCTTCCTGAATTGCTACCTTTACAATACTTTCAGGAGTTTGGCGTAATCCAAGATAAATTACATCCATTCCTGCATCTCTATATGCAGCGGCAAGTACCTTGATGCCTCTGTCATGCCCATCAAGACCTGGTTTTGCCATTAAAATTCTAATTGGTGGAGTTAAGCTCATAATAGGTATAATTTAACTAATCCAGACGTTTGATTCCCCTAATAAATCTCTTAACATAATAAGAAAATGATTGCTACTAGATACCCTAATTTTCTTAGAAACAATTCTACGTGAAGACCCATCTGGATTTTTCATATGCACAACAAACAAACTATCTCCTGGGTTGTCTAAAGCATATTTATGTACCTCATCAATAGTCTCTTTTTTAACCTTTTTCCCAATTTTGATATTGATTTCTTTAAGCTTGAGTACTTTCTTTGCATGATTGATTGGAACCACTTCATCCACAATAATCTTTAGATCAGAAAAATCATTTTGTGAGGTAGAGGTGCCTACCAAGAATACAATATTCCCATCGTTAATAATTTCTTTATATTTTTCAAAAGCATCATGAAAAATAATTGCCTCAACTTGGCCTCCTAAACAGTCTAAATTAAAAAATGCCATGGATTGATTTTTTTTATCATAATGTAGCTTGAAACTAGAAACTGCTCCTCCAATTCTAATTATGCTATTTTCTTTTAAATATTTTTTCTCAGTAAAATCATAATTACTTAGCTCTTCAAGCGTATCAGCATATTTCAATAATGGGTTTCCTGATATATAAAGACCTAAGACTTCTTTTTCTCTCTTCAGTTTTTCTTGATTGCCCCAATCTTCGATATCTGGAAAATCAGGTTGTTTTACTAAATCTTCATCGCTAGAAAATAAATCAATTTGATTTTTGTTTGATGCTTTATCTACTTGCTGTCCATAATTAATTGCAGCATCTACTGATTCAAACAATTGTGCTCTATTGCTAGATATCGAGTCAAATGCTCCAGCTAGTATTAAGCTCTCTAAAACTTTTTTATTTACGAGACGTTGATCTACTTTCGTTACAAAATCAAATATAGAAGTAAAAGGTCCATGTTCTTTTCGAACTTTAATACATTGTTCTAGTGCTTTGATTCCTACATTTTTAATCGCATTTAAACCAAAAGAAATCTCTCTCTCATTTAATGGTATAAAATTAATATCTGACTTATTAATGTCTGGTGCATTGACTGTAATGTCTAGTTTTCGACACTCGTTAATTAAAACTACCACTCTATTAGTGTTGGTCATCTCGCTAGTCAAGTTAGCTGCCATAAATTCTGCAGTATAGTGCGTTTTAAGCCAGCCAGTTTGATATGCAATATAAGAATATGCTACAGAATGACTTTTATTAAATCCGTATTGTGCAAACTTGTCAATTAATTCAAAAATTTGTTTTGCCTTTGTTTTTGTTAGGCCATTCTTTACTGCTCCCTCAACAAACTTCTCTGACATTTTATCCATCAAAGATCGAATCTTTTTACCGATAGCTCTTCTCATTTCATCCGCTTCTGATAATGTAAACCCAGCAATGATATTTGCAATTTGCATTACTTGCTCTTGATAGACTATAATGCCGTGTGTTTCTTTGAGCGCTTCTTCAAGAAGAGGGTGGACATATTCTACTTTTTCTTCTCCATGCGATCTTTTAATATAGCGATCGATATTTTGCATAGGACCAGGTCTATAAAGTGCATTCATAGCAATTAGTCCCTCAATACCTGTTGGCTTTAATTTTTTAAGAAAGTCTCTCATCCCAGCAGATTCGAACTGAAATACTCCAACAGTCAACCCTTTAGCAAATAGTTTATATACTTCAGCATCATCCATTGGTATAGTATCAATATTAATATCTTCGCCTAGTCTTTCTTTGATGATATCTAAGGTTTTATCAATAACAGTTAAATTTCTCAAGCCAAGAAAGTCCATTTTTAATAGACCCACTGACTCCAATTCTTTCATATCATATTGAGTAGTAACATCGCCTTGCGAAGATTTATATAATGGCACAAAATCTGTTAAATCTCCTGGCGCTACTACCACTCCCGCAGCATGAATTGATGCATGTCTTGTCATTCCCTCTAATACTTTAGCATTATCTAATAAATCTTTATATGAAGTTTGCGATGCTGTACGCAATTCTGAACTCTGTTTTAGTGCTTTATCTAATGTAATATTAGGTCCTTCGGGTATCATCTTTGCAATTTTATCTACTTCTGAATAAGGATAGCTCATAACACGACCGACGTCTCTAATAACCCCACGTGCATTCATTTTACCAAATGTAATAATTTGAGTAACAGAATCGTCTCCATATATGCTTTTAATATAATCGATAACTTGGCCTCGACGCTCAACACAAAAGTCAATGTCAATATCTGGTAAACTAATTCTATCAGGATTTAAAAAACGTTCAAAAATCAAATCATGTTTTAACGGATCAATGTTGGTAATGTCTAAACAGTACGAAACAAGGCTACCAGGAGCAGAACCCCTTCCTGGACCTACTGGAATTTTGTTCTTCTTTGCATATTGAACAAAATCTGCTGTAATTAAGAAGTAACTTGCAAAACCCATCTTTTTAATAACAGATAACTCATAGTCTAGTCTGGTCTGCATTTCCTCTGTATGGTCATCAAATTTTTGTTCCATACCTTTTTTACACAAAATCTCTAAATATCCATCGATATCTTTAGATTCTGATGCATTGGGAATCTGATACCATGGAAGATGATAATCATCCATTGGGATTTCCAAATCAATGCTATCTGTAATTGCTCTTGTATTCTCTAGTGCTTCAGGGAATTCTTTAAACAAAGAGAACATTTCATCTTGTGATTTAAAATAAAATTCGCTCCCATCATATTTTAATCTCTTAGTATCGCTTAATTGTTTACCTGTACCAATACATATGTGTACATCGTGTGCAACATGGTGTTCTTTTCTTGCATAATGTGCATCATTTGTTGCAATAAGCGGCAGTCCCATGTCCTTTGCTAGCTTTGATGCTAATCTTATATTTTGTATTTCTTCAGGAATCCCATGATTCTGTAATTCTATATAATAGCGCCCAGGGAAAATACTAGAGTATTCTTCAGCAACTGCTTTCCCTCTTTCATAACCGCTATATAGAAGCGCTTCTGGTAAACTTCCTTTTAAACAAGCAGAAGTACATATAATTCCTTCATTATATTTTTTTAAAATCTCTAAATCTACTCTTGGCTTATAGTAAAATCCTTCCAGATAGCCGTGAGTTACAATTTTCATTAAGTTTTTATAGCCCTGTAAGTTCTGTGCAATTAAAACAAGATGATTATAGTTGCCCATACCGCGAGACTTATCTTTTGTCAACCTACTTCCTTTGGCGACATAAACCTCACAACCAATAATAGGTTTAATATTGTTCTTTTTTGCCTGCTTATAAAATGAAATGGCACCAAATAAATTCCCATGCTCAGTAAGTGCTACTGAATCCATGCTTAGATCGTTCATAGTTTCTAGTATAGAATTAATATTCTGTGCACCGTCTAATAGACTATGATCTGAGTGGTTATGTAAATGTATAAATTCGCTTTTCATAATTATTTAAGGTATAACTTTACTACTCTTTTATTTCCTTCTAAATCTTTAAAAAATATACTCTCAATATTGTTATTATTATTAATCATATCAATGATTTGATGGGTAATTTGAGAATTAGGTATCTCAAAATACATATGGCCATCTGTTTCTAATAATTCAGATATGTTATTTATAAAATACTTATAAAATTTTAATCCATCTTCTTGATCAGAAAGCGCTGCTAGTGGATCATGATTTTTTACTGAACGATCTAGTTTGTCAAGTTCATTGATCCCAATGTATGGAGGATTACTAACGATAATATCAAATTTTTTACCATGCATTTGGAAGATATCTTGTTTTAAAATTTGAATATTAGATATTTTTAATTTTTTTGCATTCTTATTAGCTGTTTTTACTGCTTTATCTGAAATATCTATAGCAGTAACATCAAAATTATTATATAGGCTGGCAATTGTGATACCTATACAACCGCTACCGCACCCTATATCTAGTAATGTTTTTTGTGCATTATCTTCAAAGTCATTCTGAATGCAATCAACAATTAATTCAGTTTCTGGTCTTGGTATAAAAACACCTGGTGGCGTCAAAAATTCATCATTGTAAAAAGAAGCTTTACCAATGACATGTTGCACGGGAACATCTCTAACTAATAGTGAAAATGATTTTTCTAATTGTTCTATTTGATTTTCAGAGACAGAGTAATTATTTGTATATAATTCAGCTTTTTTTATTCCTAATACAGCATCAATAATCATCTCTGATTTCTGCTTGTATTCATTCACGCTATTATTTTTTAATTCCTTTAATTGTTTATTAAAAAAATCAACCAATGAATAAGAAGATTGCATATTATTTAATCTTAGAGTTGTCCTCTGCAAGTTTCAATTGTTCTATAATATGGTCTAGCTCTCCTTCAAGAGTTGCTTGCAGTTTATGTGTAGTATAGTTAATCCTGTGATCAGTAATACGTCCCTGTGGAAAATTATATGTTCTGATTTTTGCTGAACGATCTCCTGTAGATACTAAGCTTTTTCGCATTTCATCTCTATCTTTGTTCAGTTTTTCTTGCTCCAAAGCAAACAATCTTGCTCTCAACACTTTTAGTGCAGAGGCTTTATTCTTATGTTGTGAACTTTCATCTTGGCAAGTCACAACCAATCCTGTCGGTATATGTGTAAGTCTAATAGCAGATTCAGTTTTATTGACGTGTTGACCTCCGGCACCGCTTGCACGATAAGTATCAATCTTAATATCAGTAGCTTCGTTAATATCTACCTCTGCTTGTTCTGCTTCTGGCAATACTGCTACTGTTGCAGCCGAGGTATGTACGCGCCCGCCTGATTCTGTTTTTGGAATTCTTTGTACGCGGTGTACTCCTCCTTCATATTTATAAATACCATAAGCTTTATGGCCTTCTACACTAAAAATAACAGATTTTAATCCTCCGACACCCGTTTCATGTATATCCATAATATTAACAGATAAATTATTCTTTTCTGCATACCTAGAATACATTCTAAATAAATCTGCTCCAAATAAAGCAGCTTCATCGCCTCCTGTACCAGCTCTTATTTCAATAATAGCGCTTTTATTGTCATTTGGATCATCTGTAATTAATATTTTAATTAGGGCTTCCTCAAGATTTTCTATTTTATTTTGTAGGGCAGATTTTTCTTCTTTAATGAGATCTTCATACCCCTCTTCGCTTTCCATTGTTTCTAGTTCTTTACTCTCATCTATGAGAGAAACAAATTGGATGCTTAAATCATATACTTCCTGGAGATTGCTTTTCTTTTTTGATAGACTGGCAAGTTTTTCTTGATCTAAAACATTAGAAGGATCAATCATCTCTTCCATAATATTGTCATATTCTACAATAGTACTCTGTGCTTTAGATAAGATGTCCATAGATTATAAAAATTTATTAATAAAAAATGCTTAAGAAGCTTTTTTATTGTACTTACGATTGAATTTTTCAATTCTACCAGCAGTATCCACTAGTGTACGTTGTCCTGTATAATATGGATGTGATTGGTCAGAAATATCCAATTTAAATAATGGATATTCTTTGCCATCCTCCCACTTAACAGTTTTATCTGTTTTGACAGTAGATCGTGTCAAAAAAGAGTAGTTACAGGAACTATCTTCGAAGACAACAAGTCTATATTCTTCTGAGTGTGTATCTTTTTTCATTTTAATTCTTTTAAACTTTTTTCTATTCTTTTAATTCCATTTTTAATGATTTCACTGCTTGTGGCAAATGAAAGCCTTAAATATCCCTTTGCTCCGAAACCATCCCCTGCAACTGTCACAACATTTGCAGTGTCGAGAATATAATCAGAAAGGTCGAAAGTGTCTCGTAAAATTTTACCATCTTTTGTTTCCCTATTTAGGTACGATGAAAAGTCTGGAAACATATAAAAAGCACCGCCGGGCATATCACAATGGACTCCCTCTAAACTATTAAGGGCATCAAACATTACCTGCCGTCTTTCTTTAAATTTCTTCTTCATATCTAATATAGGCCCTTGATCTCCTAAAAGAGCAGCAACAGATGCTTTTTGTCCAATTGCATTAGGGCAAGAGGTGGTTTGGCCTTGAATTTTAGACATTGCCTTGACAATCGTTGGATCTGCAGTAGCATATCCAATGCGCCATCCTGTCATAGCATATGTTTTTGACATACTTCTAATTGTTAATAATTCAGCGCCTACTTCGTTAAGATTGTCTATAGCAGTAAACTTCCTATCATACACTAGCTCCTCATATGTTTCGTCAGAAATAACAATCCAGTTATTTGCCTTACTAATTTCTAAGATTTTGACAATAGCTTCATCTGACCACACTCCTCCAGTAGGATTGCTGGGGGAGTTAATAATGACTCCTTTAATTGATGAGTCAATTTTTTTATGTAAATCATCAAAATCAGGTTCAAATTGTTGCTTGGGTAGAGTCTCTACCAATAAAGGCTCTGCACCTGATAGTCTCACAAATTCTGGGAAAGAAACCCAATATGGCGAAAAAACAATTACTTTATCTCCATCTTGGAATAATGCCTGGCAAGCAACAGACAATGATTGCTTACCGCCACTTGAAACAATTATTTGGTCAGTTTCATATAAAATGCCTGTCATATTGTTTATTTTTGTTTGAATAGCCTCTTTTAATTCTAACATACCAGATCCAGGAGTATACTTAGTGTAGCCATCTTCTATTGCATTTTTTCCTGCTTCTATGATATGTGGAGGAGTATTAAAATCGGGCTCTCCAACACCAAAATTAATCACATCTATACCTTTTTCTCGTAATGCTGCAGCCCTTGCAGTCATTTGTAAGGTAAAAGATGGTTTGATCTTATCAACCAATTTTGATAATGATATGGGCATGTTTTACTGGCTCATTAAATCAAGAAACTCTTGATTGGTTTTAGTTCTTCGCATTCTTTCTAATAAGAATTGCATTGATTGTTCTGTACTCATTTCGCCTAACATTTTTCTTAGAATCCACATTCTTGATAAATGTTGATCAGACAACAACAGTTCTTCTTTTCGTGTTCCAGATTTAATAACATTAAAAGCAGGATAAATACGTCTATCGCTTAATTCACGATCTAAAACAAGCTCCATGTTACCGGTACCTTTGAATTCTTCAAAAATAACACCATCCATTTTACTGCCCGTATCAATTAGCGCAGTTGCAATAATAGTTAAACTACCGCCTTCTTCTGTGTTACGAGCTGCTCCAAAAAATTTCTTTGGTTTTCTTAGGGCGTTAGAATCAACTCCACCCGAAAGAATCTTTCCACTGTGAGGTATAACTGCGTTATGCGCTCTACCTAAACGTGTAATGCTATCAAGTAAAATAACAACATCTTTACCACACTCTACTAAGCGCTGTGCTTTATAAAGCGCCATATCTGAAACCTGAACATGTCTTTCTGGTCCTTCGTCAAATGTAGAAGCAATCACTTCTGCATCAACGCTTCGCTTCATGTCTGTTACCTCTTCAGGACGCTCGTCAATTAACAGTATCAATAGAACTGTATCAGGGTGATTTCTTCTAATTGCATTAGCAATTTTAGAAATTAATATGGTCTTACCTGTTTTAGGCTGTGCAACTATTAATCCTCTTTGTCCTTTACCAATAGGTGATACTAAATCCATAATTCGCATAGACATATCACTTGTATTAGATAGATTAAATTTTTCATTGGGGTGTAGCGGTGTATACTTATCAAATGATCTCTGATTGCGTATTTCTTCAGGATCTACTCCATTTACTTTGCTGAGCTTCAACAATGCGTGAAATCTCTCTTTAGATTTTGGAGCTCGAGTGCTTCCTTCTACAAAGTGACCTGTTTTTAACTTAAATCTTTTAATTTGTGATGGACTAACATAAATATCTTCTGGTCCAGGTAAATAATTATCATTTACGCTTCTTAAAAATCCATATCCATCTGGTAAAATCTCTAACACCCCTGCAGCCATTTTTTCGCTCGCTTGATTATGATTAGAATCTTTCTTTGAAGGTTCTTTTTTGGGTGTTGGCACCTCTTCTTTTTCTTCTTTTGGTGCAGCGCTAACCATAGCCTTCATTAGTTCGTCCTTTGACATAGAAGAAATCTTCTCTATGCCCATTGTTTTTGCAATTTCTTTTAAATCGCTTAATTTTTTTTCTTTTAAATCGTTTAATTTCATTAGTTCCTCTGTTAATTGTGAAATGTACTTCTAGGGGGAAAACACCTTGAACTGCAAATTACATTATATCGTGCCATTGTCAAAGAAAAAATCAAAAAAATTATATACGTCTTTTGCAATATAATGACTCCCAAAAACAACCTTTCCGCCCGTATAATTCATTTTATCTATAGCGTCAAGAGCATCATTTAAATTTTCTATAAATTCAAATTTTTCTAGTAGTGGGTTCTCTTTTATTTCTTTCTTATTCAGAATATCTTTAGAAGAAATAGTAGAAATAATGATCTTATCAAAAGACTTATCAAAAATTTCTATTAGTTTTGGATTAATCTTGTCTTTTTTTAATACTACAACACCTATTGGTTTTTTATCATAGAGTTGGCGCAAATCTTCTACCAACATTCCTATCCCGTTTCTATTGTGTGCTACATCATAAAAAAAATCTTCTTTCATTAACTGCATTCTGCCCGGCCAAGACCAGTGGTCTAAGCCTATTTGGATAGCTTCATATGTAATCGCAGGAGAAAAATCTTTACATGCCCTAATCGCTAAAACAGCATTTTGTGCTTGGTATGAACCGCCCTGCGGTAAAGAGAAATTTTTATTTTTATACTGAAAAGAGATTGATTCTGGTGAATGGTCATTAATTATAATATCTTTTTTTTGAATAAAAGATACTTGAACATTTTTAGCGCTAGCATGTTCTTGAATGATGTTCAAAACGCGCTTATCTGAATTGATAGTAATAGATGGTGTGTTATCTTTAAAAATTCCACACTTTTCTGCTGTGATCTCTTCAATAGAGTTTCCTAAAATATGTGTATGATCATAATGTATTTCAGTAATAATGGTCTGAACAGGAGATAGAACATTCGTAGAGTCAAGCCTACCACCAAGGCCAGTTTCAATAATAGCAATATCTACATTTTTTTGCGAAAAATAATCAAAGGCTAGGGCAGTGGTTGCTTCAAAAAATGTAATGGAACTATCAAGCAAGGTTTGTTTATGTTTTTGAATAAATTCTATAATTGCTATATCAGATATTGGCTTTCCGTTTATTCTAATTCTTTCATTAAATCGTATTAAGTGAGGTGATGTATACAGACCAACTTTGTAGCCATTTTCTTGTAAAATTTTTGAAATAATTGATGACGTAGAGCCTTTCCCATTGGTCCCAGCTAAATGGATAGTTTGAATTTTATGGTGTGGGTTACCACAGGTTTCTAAAAAACTTTCTATGTTTTCTAGTCCAAGTTTAATTCCACGATTATGTAGGCTATATAAAAACTCTAAAACTGGATCAATCATATTAATTAGTATCTAGAGTATTTTGATACTTTTCTATTGCCCTATAAATTGAGGTTGCCAAAGCATCTTTATACTGTGAGCTCCTTAATTTTTTTTCTTCTGAAGGGTTAGATATATATCCCAATTCAATCAAAACATTGGGCATAGATGTGTATGCTAACACATAGAACCCAGCTTGTTTTACGCCCCTATCTTTGCTTTGAAGTCTCTTATTCATTTCTTCTTGAACTAATGCGGCAAATCTTTCACTCCCACTAGCAAAAGAAGCTTGAGTAATGGTTGCCTTAATTAGAGCTTCATCTGTCAATGTTTGAATATCGCTTCCTTCCAGCGCAAGCACTGCATTCTCTCTAGCAGCAGTCCTAACTGCAGCTGCATTCTTGTTAACACCAATCAGATAAGTTTCAAATCCATGAGCTCGCTGATCTTCCGCAGAATTAGCATGAATACTTATAAATAGTTTCCCATTTTGTGCGTTGGCAAGCTTTGATCTCTCTCTTAGCCCTATGAAAGTATCTTCATCTCGAGTTAAAACGGTATTGATTTTCATATTTCTTTCAATTTTCTTTGCTAAACGTTTTGCAACATCAAGAGTGACATCTTTTTCTTTGGTCCCCCTATAACCAATTGCACCGGGGTCTTTTCCCCCATGTCCAGGATCAATAATAATGGTATCAAATTTCCATTTATTTTTTTCTTTTTTTAAATCAACATTCATATCTATTGGTTCTGGTGTTTTTTTGCTTATTGAATTAAGAGATATGGACATTTTACTATAATCAACAGAATATTGATCTGCGCCATGAAGAAAGAGAATATTAAAAAAATCATCGATCGGAGCATAGTATTGGTCATTATTTTTAAATAATTTGCTTTTCATTTGGTATGTTTTATCCTCAACAACAATAAATGAAATGTTGTTTGATAACTTGATTTTTAATCCCTGCACATAGATAACAATTTTTTCTGTTTTGTTATTTACAAATGACCCATTACCAACAATTTCTCCTATATCGTTTAACGAAATATAATATTGATTCTTTTTGATAATATCTGCTTTACCAAGCAGGGTATTGTTTGACCCTAAGATGGTAATTGTTTGTTGATTATTTGCTAAAGCAATAGATAGCAAAAGAACGATAGAAATAACGGGGCGTAAGAAAGTTAATAATTTCATAGTATAAAATTATTATAAATATAACGTAAAAGGGCTCAATTTTTGAGCCCTTTTTATTTTAAGTCAATGTAGAGTTTATTTAAGAAATTATTTTTTCATCCACATTGCAACAACCATTACAGCAACTAATCCAGCAACACCACCGTCGCCGATTGCAGCTACTGCGCTACCGATACCTGCGATTACGCCAAAAACGTCATCATATAAAATACCAATAACAGTACCAGCAACAAGCACGTTAACAAATAAACCTGTTAGTGTGCTTAATGTGTCATTAATCAATTTAAATGCATTGTTCATTCTGTTTGTCCTCCAAACTTTTGTATTATAAGAGCCCCATATCAATATATGGAGCTATTATTTTTTGTTAGTTTATACGATCCTATCTTATAACCATGACAAGAAGACTACTAATACTAGCAATCCTGTAACGCCACCGTTTAGAAAAGTATCAACTAAATTCATAATTCCGCCAAGTGGGTCCATTCCTGTTGGCCATAGTATATTTGCAAACACAAAAAATATGACTGCAGCTTTTACTACACCTGTTAAACCACTTAACGCACTTGTAACCATTGAATCCCATGAAGCCATGTTATTCCTCCTTGATTAGTTATTAACTAGTTAAAAAAAGGCATTCATCCACACTAATTAAGTGGATTTCCGCCCCCATTATTAATCATGTCAATATGATTAAATCTTTTAAAAAAGTTATATTTATTCATCTTTTTCATAATTATAGTCGCTTTTTGCCGATGAATCAAGATTTTTATTCAGTATGTTAAAAAATGTTATTTAGGTAAAAAAGGCTAAATTCATTAGAATTAGCATTGAAATAAGTACTATCAATCTTTAATATGTTTTGTACAAAATAATAATAATTAAATTAAAATATGAACACTGATACACACCCAATTATAGAGAAAATACATGCTCGACAAATCCTAGATTCTAGGGGTTTCCCGACGATAGAAGTAGAAATATGCGCTAGCGGTGTGATTGGAAGAGCTGCTGTTCCATCTGGAGCTTCTACGGGAGAATTTGAAGCATTAGAATTGCGGGATATAGAGAAAAATAGATTCCATGGCAAAGAAGTGTCTACCGCAATTAATAATGTAATCAATGTTTTTCAACCACGATTAATTAACAGAAGATCTGATGATCAAGAAGCAATAGATGCATTATTAATAGAAATTGATGGAACAGAAAATAAAAGCAAGTATGGTGCAAATGCGATGCTTGGTATATCTATGGCATGCGCTGTGGTGTCAGCAAATTTTTATAATCAACCTCTTTATATATATCTCAATAAAGACAGCAATACAATGCCAATTCCAATGATTAATGTGCTTAATGGTGGGATGCATGCTAATAGAGGGTCTGATATACAAGAGATTATGTTATTCCCTTGTGGGGCAGTATCGTTTTCAGAGTCAATACGTATGGGCTCAGAAATATTTCATACTCTTAAAAAAGAGCTAAACAATTTAGGTTTATCAACAACCGTAGGCGATGAGGGCGGTTTTGCTCCAAGCCTTACATCAAACGAGCATGCTATAGAATTGTTATTAGACGCAATTGAGAAGTCTGGATATAGCTCCGGCAAAGATGTGTTCTTAGCGCTAGATGTCGCAGCATCAAGCTTTTATAAAAACAACCAATATCATCTAAAAATTGATGACAAGAAATTAGATGCTGGTGGGATGATCCATTTCTATGAAAAACTAATAAAGCAATACCCTATCGTTTCTATTGAAGACGGATTAGATGAAAATGACTGGGAAGGCTGGTCAGAAATGAACGGTTTGTTAGGAGAAAAAATCCAAATTGTGGGCGATGATCTAACAGTGACTAGTCCAAAAAGATTGCAAAAAGCACTTGACGAAAATGCAATTAATAGTATTTTAATCAAACTCAACCAAATTGGGACTGTCTCAGAAACAATCCAAGCAATTGACATTGCAAAAAATAATGATTGTAATTTTGTTATATCTCATAGGTCTGGAGAAACAGAAGACACCTTTATTTCTGATCTCTCAGTTGCAATGGGTGGGGGACAAATCAAAACCGGTTCTGTGTGTCGATCAGACAGAACAAGCAAATATAATCAATTATTAAGGATTGAAGAGAGCTTGCAAAATCCAAAATTTGGCAAAACCTTATCTTTTATTAAATAGCGATGAAAATTAAAACTCCTTCTTTAACAAATTTTTTATTCTTGTCCTTGTCTTTCGGCTGTATTCTGTTGCTTTTGTTTAGCGATAGAGGTTTTATTTCTCTTTGGAAGTTGAAAAAAGAAAAGCTAGAAATTCAACAAGACATTAACTCTTTGAGACAACAAATTGTCTCTCTTGAAAAAGAGGCTGAAAAGCTCAAATTTGATGAAAAATATGTTGAAACAATCGCCAGGGAAAAATTCATGATGGTAGAGCCTGGAGAGAAAGTCTTTAAAGTTGAATAGCTAAGAGGCTTTGAATATTTCTTTTGCCACATTAAATGATTTAATGTCTGGCAAATGATATCTTATTAAATCGGACATACAGTTTGCCATAATTTTTTTATTGTATCCAAAATCTATATTCATTGTTTTTGTATCAACAAAATCAGATAAATAAATCTTTTTTAAGTGATCGGGCAAATCGGGTTCCTTTTGAACATATTTCTTAATAATTGGGTGTTCCTCTGCATCAATAATGCTATACCCTGTGTTTTTTAAAAAATGTATAAGAAAAAAGTAGAAAGCATCATTGTATCCGCTATCTGCCACATTAAAATATTCTAATATATTTCTAATTAAATAATATGTATTCTGATCAGATGTAGTTTCATCAAACCCCTTATCAATCATCTCAATCATAGACAAACAAAGAACTGTTTTTCTAAGATCATCGCTAATATTGTCCCAACGATTTAGAATCTTAGAATCATATATTGGTTGTAGTTGTCTTTTTTTGTTATGGGTATAGCTTACTTCTACTTCATTCATTTGTTGGTATATTGCTTTTAGAGGAGATTTTTGTCGCATTGCTGCTTTAATTACATAAGAACACTTGCCTCTTTCGAGAGTAAACAACCTAACAATAATACTAGATTCTTTAAAAAGAGTTGTTTTTAATACGATGCCCGGCGTAGAAATTTTCATTTTGGAGATTGTATTTTACCCCAACCTTGATGAGTAAGGCTACCAAAATAAAGCTCATCACCGTACTGTTTAACGCTTGTTATGGGTGAATAAGCATCATTCCCACCATATTGAAGGTTGTGTAAAATATTTCCATTTTTATCAATCCCTAAAGCAAATGCATAGGGTTCTGGTTGAGGTTGTAAAAATTCTGGCAATCTCAAGGCTAGCTTTCTAAGAAAAGGTTTATCTGATGTTTGATCAATAAAGTCGTTTCTTACAGTAAAAAGTGCCACCCAATAGACTCCTTTTCCATTTGAAGAAATATTGTCTGGAAAACCAGGTAAGTTTTCAATAACAATTTCTGATGTACCAGCTTTTTCTCCTTTAAGCCAATATTTTTGTATTCGATACATAAATGTTTCATTAAACAAAACAAAAGAATTGTCAGGACTTACAGCAACTCCATTTGCAAAATATAAATTATCAAGTAGTGTGGTCGTAAGCTCAGTTTCAGGATCATAAACTAACAATCTCCCATTTGGGGTATGTTCCATTACTTCTATTCTATCTTCTCCATATCCAAATTGATTAGAAGCGTCAGAAAAGTAAATTTTTCCATCGGTTGCAATATCTAAATCATCTGCAAAACCGAGCGGAATGCCATCTGAATCAGATTTTGTTGAAAGGGTTGTAGCAACACCTTTTTGATTGATAGATATCAATCCTTGAATTGCATCTGCAACAATTAGATTATTATTGGCGTCAAACATCATTCCAAGAGGACGGCCATTAGTATTGTAAAACTCACCAACAGAGCTCATAATAAGTCCATCATGATACCCTGCATATAGAGTCCCATCATAAATTGCAATGTCTTCTGGTCCAGAATGTCCATCGTTTTCCCAAAATACCTCTATATTTTTCAAATAATCATTTTTTGCATATACGCCTGTCATTGATGGGGGGTCGGGAGAATCCCAAACGACTGGATTAATAGGAACGGGCCATAACAAAAGATATAATAAACAAATTAATAAAGAATAAGATAGTAAATTTTTCATAGCAATTAATATGCTTTTGCAAAAACAACAAGATGTTTAGCTGGCTTACCAGAAACAATACATTTAACCTTGGGATCATCTATGTCTTCTAAAATACATCTAATAGTAGCTTTTGTATCTTCTTTAACTTTCATTTCTGAGTCTTCAGAGCCGTCCCAGTGTGCTTTGATAAAACAATTGTCTTCTGAAAGTTTTTCTTTCAAATCATTGTAATTATCTAGTTCTACGGTATTCTCTTTTAGAAATGAATCTGCAGAATTATACATACTAGTTTGAATATCGTCTAACATGTCTTGAATGCCGCCTATATCATTGTGTTTTATGGAATTTTTTTCGCCTGTATCTCTTCTGCATAGCGTTAATTTTTGATCTTTGTATTCTTGTAAACCAATTTCAATTCTAATTGGTGCTCCTCTTAACTCCCAAAAATTGAATTTAAAACCCGGGGAATTTTCTGAGCTGTCTATCTTGCATCGAATCTTATTTTTAGCTAAATCATTAGCCACGCTATCAACAAAATTATTGAATTCTTTTTCATTTTCATTTTTTGGATTGATAGGAACAATCACTACTTGATGTGGAGCAACTTTAGGAGGAATTTTTATACCTTTATCATCTCCATGAACCATAATCAAAGCTCCAATCATGCGCGTACTAACACCCCAACTAGTTGCAAAAACCGGTTGTTCTTTGTTGTCTTTGCTCTGAAACTTCACATCAAATGCATTTCCGAAATTTGTACCTAAATAATGAGAGGTACCTGCTTGTAGTGCTTTTTTATCTTTCATCATTGTCTCAATAGAATATGTTTCATCTGCTCCTGCAAATCTTTCCATATTAGATTTTCTTCCCACTAAGGTTGGAATTGCAAGATAGTCTTCAAAAAGAGATTTATACATCTCAACAATCATGAGCGTTTCTTTCATTGCTTCGTCTTTAGTTGCATGTGCAGTGTGGCCTTCTTGCCACAAAAACTCTGAAGTTCTTAAAAACAATCTTGTGCGCATTTCCCAACGCACTACATTAGCCCACTGATTAATCTTCACTGGCAAATCTCTATAGGATGTCACCCACTTTTTAAACATGTGCCAAATAATTGTTTCAGAGGTAGGGCGTACAATAATTTCTTCTTCTAATTTTGAACTAGGATCAACCGTTAGTGTCCCATCTTCAGAAACAAGCTTTGAGTGTGTTACTACGGCACATTCTTTTGCAAAACCCTCAACATGTTTTGCTTCTTTTTCAAGAAAGCTTTTTGGAATAAATAGTGGAAAATATGCATTATCATGGCCGCTCTCTTCAATCATTCCATTTAAAACATTTTTTACATTTGTCCAAAGAGAGTATCCATAAGGCTTTATGACCATCGTTCCTTTTACGGGACCATAATCTGCTAAATCTGCCTCTAAAATGACGTCAGTATACCATTTTGAGAAGCTATCTGATTGTTTAGTTATTTTAGCCATTTACTTAATCTTTAATTTGTTATAAAGTAGAGTTAATTTATACAAAATCCAATACAATGAAAAAAGCAATATTTTCCACTGAAATTTCTCTATTAAGAAGAACTATACAAAGACTTTTAAGACGAAAAGCGAATGCAAACCTAACAAAGATTTTGCGCAAGACACATCCCGCAGATGTGGCACTTCTTATGAGAGGATTTGGAAGCTCTGATCAAAAAAATATTTTTAATTTATGTCCAACTTTTAACCATAAAGCAAAAGTGCTAGAAGAGTTAGATGAGGCATTAATTGAAAGTGTGCTTATAGATGAAAGCTCTACTAATATTTCTAAAATGTTTATTTATTTAGATACAAACGACCAGGCTGCAATTATTAGCATGTTTCCGGAAGAAAAACAAAAAGAAATATTAGAAAAAATTGAGGTAGAAGACTTAGAGGATGTAGAAGAAATTATGTCATATCCAGACGATAGTGCTGGTAGTATTATGACAAAAGAAACATTCACGCTAAACCAAAACACCACCATAAAAGAAAGCATCAAAAAGCTCCAGGCTGTTCCAGAAAATGATAAAATCTTTTATGTTTATGTTTTAGACAACAAAGAAAGGTTGGTTGGTGTTGTGTCTTTAAGAAATTTAGTAACATCAAAAAATACTAAAAAATTAAAAGAGATTATGATTAAAGATATTCATGCTGCTACTTCAGAAACTGATCAAGAAGAGGTGGCAAAAACAGTAGCACAATATAACTATTTGGCTCTGCCAGTGGTAAACCGACAAAATAAGTTTTTAGGTGTTGTTACTATAGATGATGTGGTAGACATTGTCAGAGAAGAGGCGTCAGAAGACTTTTTACAAATGGCTGGTGTAGGTAAAGACAGGGAAATTCTGCTTAAATCTCCCATAGAAAATGCACAATCAAGGGCGCCTTGGATTTTTGCCAGCTTAATTGGTGGAATCTGTGCAGCAGCAATTATAGGGTACTTTGATCACCTGATTAAAGAGATGATCGTTTTAGCTGCTTTTATACCTGTTATTATTGGTATTGGGGGGAATATTGGCACACAATCTTCAACCATTATAGTGCGTGGATTAGCAACGGGAAGAGTAGATGTTGGGAACACCTCTTCTCTGGTAATAAAAGAAATCATTGTTGGTGCAATTTTAGGCACTCTTTATGGAGCATTGATTGGCTTTGCTTCAGAGCCGATTACAGGAACACACATAGACAATCTTGGTTTGGTTGTGGGACTAAGCATAGGCTGCTCTATGACCATTGCAACAGCAGTGGGAGCTAGCGTTCCTTTAATATTAAAAAAACTATCTTTTGATCCAGCAATCTCAACTGGCCCTTTTGTCACTACAGCAATTGATATATTGGGAGTTGCACTATATTTTATAATTGCTTCTTGTATCTTGCTATAAAATTGAATTACAAATATACAGTCTTTTTGTTTATTGTCTTATTTCACTCAATATTGTTGAGTAAAAATAAAACGTATAACATTTATGCTTATGACACCCTCAAAACCTTCACCTTGACAATAAAAGATGATGCAATAGTGATTGAGCCGATTGGGGTTGGGTCATTTTTGTTAAAAGAAATCATAGAGTACAAAAATGAAGTTGGTGGTGATAACATAATATTACAGCTTCTATCAAATGAAAAAATGGCCATTGTAGATACTGTCTGGGAAAAAGAAATTTCTCTTCTTGATAGCACAAAGGTTGATATCCGTTTTTTATTATCAGAAGAGGAAGAGATTGCCATTAATAATAAGACAACAATTGCGCTATTATATAGAATGGATATTAAAAATCAGGACAAAGAATTGGATCAAACCAATATGATAAACAAGGCGCTAATAAACAGTTCAATACGAAAGGTTTGGGTTGACAAAAACTCTGGGTCTGTTATTAAAATCAACATTATGTATAACAGAATATCTTATATTATCAATATAAATGAAAATTAACTACTACATCGCCTTAACTCTTTTTTTGGGTGCATGCACAGCTCCCACCACATCAATTAATCTAGAAACAACCACACCCTCAACAGATGGGTTTTTATTTTATGTAGATGACAACATCAACCTTCACAGCTCTGAGTTGTTACAAAAAATTAAATTGCCGTCGGAAGACTACGTTGTTCCGTCGATATTAAACTTACTTCCTAATGCAAAAAGAGAATATCGAGCAGGCACACACGAAGGCATTGATTTCTCTATTCCTTTAAATGCGCCCGTTATGGCTGTTGCTGGTGGTATTGTGGTAAGAAGCAACCCACAACACGTAGATGTTGATATTGACACCTATAATGCGTTTCTAGCTACATCTGCAGGGCTTAATAAAACCCCTGATGATATTTATAACTATATATTGCTTGGAAAGTCTGTGGTAATTGATCATGGATATACCATTACATCGAAATTTAGAACAATTAGCGTGTATGCTCACCTCTCTAGCATTCCAGAAGGAATTGTGCCTGGTGCACAAGTAGAACAGGGGACTATTGTTGGTTTGTCTGGAAACACGGGAACATCGGATGGTGATTTAAAAAACGACAAGGGAGCACACCTACATTGGGAACTACATTTTGACAGTGCAAATGATCGATATTTCTTAGGTCAAAATATCCCACCCAACGATTTATATAATAATATTCAATTATTATTTAACAAATAAAAAGGGGCTCTAAAAAGAGCCCCTCTTATTTTGAATCCTTAACTCAACAGTTTAGAAATCAAAGGTAACCTGCATAGTGCTATGATCATCAAAGAATTCATTTGCTGTTCTCATAGCATATGAAACATGCATCATGTAGTCACCTACTGGCAACGATACTCCTGCACCCATTGAAGCTCCCCAATTGGTTCCGCTCCACTCGTCCCAATCTGCGTCAGAAACGTCAGATGGTTGTTCGTCATCGCCTACAGTCATTGTAGTCGCTGCACCAACCCAAGCACTACCCAACACATACTTAGCACCAAATGCTAGAGTATTTGTTTGGTATGAGTGATTAGTAAAAGTTGCACTAACATCTAAGTTATTAAGCAATGTGTAGGTTGCAGAAAGATCTAGGCTTGTTGGCAGAGCAAAGTTGTCTGCAACAATTCTAAATGTTTCAGATGATGAACCTGATTCAGATCCCTCTGGTGTGAGGTTCTGATCAAGGTTAATACCATCATAGTGCATTCTACTACCAACATTCTTCATTGCAACACCTAGTGTTAATGGTTGATCTGGGAATTTGTATTGAACACCTACGTCCAATGCCATTCCTGTTGCAGATGTTTCTTCGATTGTCTCAGAAACCATCTTTGCTGCAACTCCAACATTAACACGATCAGAAAATGCTCTTGCAAATCCTGCTGTCGCTGTAAAGAAGCTAGGGGAGAATGTTTGTCCGTCTCCCTCAGGAGCAAAAGCAGTAGTTTTTGGGATATCACCAAAGTCTAGTGACTTTAATGTCATTCCAAATGTTCCTGTTTCGCCCATCGCCATAACCATACCTGCATACATCACGTCGATGTCTGCGATATAAGATGTGGTTGAAACTGTTCCTTGTAAACCAGAGTTGTGTCTTGCTAAACCAGCTACATTAGTAAATAATGCATCTACTCCAGCTACGGTACCGACGTTTGTTCCGCTAAGAGCTACCGTTTCAGTTCCTACCGGAATAAGAAGCTGTGAGGCACCAGCGGTACCTTGAGATCTTACTGTACCAGCAGTCAATGCTGAAACCAACACTGCGCATCCAAGGAAGATTTTAAATGTATTTTTCATTTTCATATTCTCCTTTTCCTTAATAAACGTCTAGACGTTGTTCTGGTTGAATTACAGCTAACTTGAGAATTTTATCTCCCAGGTTAGTCTCTACGTGAGCCACATACATTCCACTAGCAACTGGTAATTCGAAGTTATTCTTCATATCCCATGTTGCATGCTGTGAACCTGTATCATTGTGGTGAATTGTTCTTACTAGTGTACCGTCTAATGCGAAAATACGAATTGTCGCAGGACCTTCTGTAGGTAGATGACTAAACATCACTCTACGATCTAGCGCATCACGCTCTTCTGGGTTATACCCGTAATATGGATTTGGCCATACTGAAATACTATTTGGATCGTATCTCTTAGCCTCCATGCCTAATCCGTCAGTAGTAAACGTAAACGTATCTGCTGATGAATTTGGCTTGCTCATTTCCCATACTACAGAACTAGCTGTTGTGAAACCACCCCAGTAAGCAAATCCTGCTTCTGTTGGTAGTACACCTGAACCTAAATAATCAGTGAACAATGTTGCTGTCATATATGGATATGTAATTGCAGCGCCACTTGTGGTGACGTTGTCACATGCAGCATATGCCCAACCACAACCACCTGAGGTAGCTAGGTCGTCTTCAGCAAGGTATTGTGCTTCCTTAGCTGGATCATATGGTGTTGCAACCATTCCTACAAAACAGTAGATAGGCTCCCAAGCATTAGCACCATAAACTGGTCCTGCCCAGTAACCACCACCGATTGTGTCTTCGAAATCACCATTACCATCATAGTCCCAGTAACCAGCATAAATTTGCTCTTTATTTCCTGTAGCAAAATTATGTCTGTATGCTGAGAATGGCACCATTCCGTTTGTCCACTCATAAATATAATCCCATCCTACTGATGGAGTACTAAAGTCAAGCTCTACGTCATCTGATTCCCAGTAATTAAATCGGTCAAAGTCACGATTATAAGGGGCAGAGTAGTGTACACCTGCTCTATTTTCAATAATGTATCCTGTACGACCTAAACTAGCCCAAGGTACATAAGAAACCGCTGGGTCTCTTAAT